>QNFS01000031.1 GCA_003646415.1 Gammaproteobacteria bacterium | reverse complement strand
TTGATAATATTGATGCCATTCTGGATGAATGTGCTTTCCCCCCAGCTAAGCACCATATTACCCGCTCGCAACTCAACGGGCCTATCCGCCACATTAAAGCTGCCATAGGCGTAGTAATCCAGAAATTCAAACCCGGAATCCTGGGCCAGATCTTCAAAGTCGGATGTATCGAGCTCGCTATCGGGTTGGTATAGCGTGGCCGCGTGGCCGTGATCGACATTGCCCTCCGCCACCTCGTAATCGTACCAGTATTTGACACGGGTAAAAAAGCCGTAATTCCCGGCATTCAGGTCAAGGTCATGTACGCCTTTCCACAGGAAAGAATACATATCCCCCTCGTCATAGTTCAGGTTTCCGTCATCCGCTGTACTGGATGCGGCGCGTCCATCACCATTGGTATTACCCGGTGTAATAACCCGCTTCGACGGGTCTTCGGTGCGCCAACTGGCCCCCACGGAAAAAGTGGAGGTGAAATTTCCCTCGAATGGCCCGACATCGAATGTTACAGCGAAAGCCGGAGCGGCCGCGCTGACAGCCAATACGCCAGCGGCGAGAAGTGAAGTGGTAGAAACAGGCAGTCTGGTCACGGTGTCCAACCCCCTTGCGACCTCACGGCGGAGGCCTTTGCGTGAACGGACTACCATTCTAAAGCATTAGAAAGCCACAGCGACTTGTTCCAGATCAAAGAAAAGGGAATTAAGGTCGATGTATATTATGCTGCTTGAGGGTTCCTTCGAAGCTACTATCGCAAGTAAGGAACCGGTAGATCACAGGTGGCCCGACTCAAGGTCGAAAATAGCAGTATACAGGAGCTGGCCAAAACAGCCGCTCCTGTATGCCAATACAGAGTCCCTGTTATTTTTGCTGCGCCGCAATGTAGTCGATGATGCTCATTATTCTCGCTTGCGCGACCATATACTTGCTACCATCCGCGCCGGCACCTCTACGGAAAACATCACCCCACACAGGCATCTCTTTAGAGCTATGAGCACGCAAGGAACCCGTTTCCATACTGCCATCGACAGTTTTACGTATTTTCATGTAGGGGAATTTACCGCCATTATTCTTGCTCAACAGGGTTAAATCCGCTGGTTTTCCTTTCAACTCAGAGGCCATCGGGCCATTACCTGTGCCATCAAGTCCGTGACAGGAAGCACAATAGTTAACGAAGTCAGCCTTTGCACGGCCTGCTGCGGTTTCATGCTCTTCTGCGTTTGCAGTGCCCGCGGCCATGGCCACGCTGCCAGCCAGCCCAACACCCATGATCAGGTTAATCCATGATTTGTTCATTTTACTTCTCCTGCATTTTTATGATAATTCAAGACAAAACCCAAAAAACACCACTTTACCAAAGCGTACTTCACCGCGAAAATCCTCCTGCCCTCTCAGGACTAATTGATTCACGTCAACTCCCCCAATGGAGCCATTGGGGGAGTTACCCAGAAACTAGATTCTCGCAGCGCTGCTGTAGCGCTCAGGAATCGTAACACAGAGTGCCGCAACATCGGTACCAGTATTATATCGCCTCCCAATTCAAGCCGGCGACATGGCACAGAACAAGTAAAAAATTCACTACTTGAGGCGGATAGTTTATTCTTGGTACAGATTAGCGCTGACAGCGATACGATAATAAAGGAGGTAGGCCTGTGCGTAGATTGCCGATTACCGACGCTTTTTTTCTGGTCATGGAATCGCGACGCACCCCCATGCACGTTGGGGGTCTGACCCTGTTCACCTTGCCCAAGGATGTCGACGACGCCTCTTTCCTGGCCAATCTCGGGGATATTTTAAGCTATGACGGCGAACTGAGGCGGCCATTCGGCGAAAAACTGAAAACCGGACCGCTGGGTATTGCCGGAAATATATTCTGGGAAGAGGACGATGAACTGGACATGGAATACCACGTCCGTCACTCTGCCCTGCCCAGGCCCGGCCGCTATCGCGAATTGTTCGCACTGGTCTCCCGACTACACGGTACGCTGCTGGACCGCTCCCGCCCCCTGTGGGAAATGCACCTTATCGAAGGTCTGCAAAACCGACAGTTTGCCACGTATTTCAAGACCCACCACTGCGCCATCGATGGCGTGGGAGCCATGCACCTGATGAGCAGCATGTACTCGACCAACGCGCGCACCAAGGTAAAAGTCTCACCTCTGTCGTTCGAGGCGTACCAGAGCTACAAGGAGACAATGAAGGGAAACGACTCAGGGCGAGTCAATCCCAGAGAGGACGAAATCCGCGCGGTATCAGAGGTTCTCAAGGAACAGTTGGGGAGTACCGTCAATATCGCCAGGGCCATGCGCGATACCGCCGGTATATGGATGGGCAAGAAAAGCATGATGGCCGTGCCCTTCCACCAGGTACCACGCTCGGCATTGAGCACCCATTTGACCGGATCGCGCCGTTTTGTCGCCCAATCCTGGCCCTTTGAGCGGGTACGCGCCGTGGGCAAGGCCTTTGACGGCACTTTGAACGACGCTGTGCTGGCCATGTGCGCCGGCGCCCTGCGCAAGCAGTTGCAGGACCAGAGGGGTCTGCCCAAACAATCGCTGAAGGCCATGGCGCCGGTTTCTGTACGAGCCGCGGGAGACATGGACTCGTCCAACGCAATAGGTATGGTCTGTGTCGACCTTGCCACCAACGTGCGGGATCCGGCCAGGCGTATGCGTCAGATCAAGGAATCCATGGACGCCGCCAAGACACAGTTACAACAGATGAGCGCCCGTGAAATTATGATATATACAGGGATTACCCAGGCGCCATTATTGTTGACCCAATTAACCGGGCTGGGCGGCCGCTTCCCCGCCTTCAGCACTGTTGTGTCCAACGTACCGGGGCCCCGTGAAAGAAGATACTGGAACGGCGCCCGCCTCGACGGCATATACCCGGTATCTATTCCTTTTGATGGGGCCGCAGCCAATTTCACCGTGGTGAGCAATTTCGAGAGCCTCGACTTTGGCATTGTCGCCTGCCGCAAGTCGGTACCCCATGTACAGCGTCTGATCGCCTATATGGAAGACTCCCTGGTCGAACTGGAAGATGCGGCGGGCCTGCGCACCAAGACCGGACGACGCAGGACTGTGAAGAAGAGTACTGCCAGGACAAAAACCAAGGCGCGCCCGAAAAATGCGAGCGCCAAAACCTGACCCATCTTTAACTGGCAGCTGAAATACCTGGATCACATAGCCAACCTGTAATCCAGATTCGCGGGGCTGCCTCTCTAAAAGGGAAATATCCTGGGTATCAGAAGCAGCACCGCCACAGAATAAACCAGTGAAATTGGCAGCCCAGCCCGCAGGTAATCGCGGAACTCGTAACCACCGAGGTTCTGCACCATCAGGTTGGTAGTGTACCCGTAGGGCGTGAGAAAACTGGCGCTGGCGCCGTAGGCCACCGCCATAACAAAGGGCATATGACTCAGCCCATAGCTCTGCGCCAGGCCGAAGGCGATGGGAAAACTCAGGGCCGCGGCAGCATTATTGGTCATCAACTCGGTCAACAGCAGCGTGCCCAGGTAAATACCAGCCAGGGCCGCATAGGGCCCCAGCGCGGCCAGATTAGCGTGCAGGGTATCGGTCAAAATGGCTACCACACCGGAATTGTTCAGCGCCTGGGACAAGGTCAGTGCCGAGGTAATGATCAGCCACAGTTCAAAGGGAAAGCGGCGGCGCAATTCCGAACGTTTGACGACACCGAGCAAAAGCATACAGACCAGCAGGAAGGCCACCCCCTTGATCAGAGGCAGAATATTGAGCGAAGCCAGTGCGATTACCACCAGCAAGGTGCCGGTAATAAAATAGTTCTGGAATGGCGTGGTCTTGATCTCCCCCACCGAGTCGTCAATCACCACGAAGTTTTTGTCCAGGTTCTTGCGCTCGTTGAAGTCAGGGCCCACAGCCAGCATCATATTGTCACCGGCCTGGATGGTGATATTGCCCAGTTTCCCGGACAAGCGCTTGCCGCCGCGGCGCATACCCACCACCGCCGCATCAAACAGGGAGCGAAAGCCACTCTCCTTGACCGTCTTGCCCTCGATAGTGGCATTGGGCATGACGATCACTTCCATCATATTCGTGCGCAACAGGCCCTCATCAACCGCAAACAGGCTCAGGCCGTCAAAAGACTCCAGAGCCTTGATCTGCTTGATATCCCCAGAGAAAATAAGTTTATCCCCCGCCTCGATATATTCATGGGGGGCCACCGGTGTAATCAGGTAATTACCGCGTACGATCTCCACCAGAAACAAATCCTCCAGGTCGCGCAGCTTGTTCGCCATAATACTCTTACCGATCAGGTCCGAGTCATTACTCACCTCAACCTCGATAACGTATTCGTTGATATCCATATATTCAATATGGCCTTGCGGTAACAGGCGCGAACTACCAAGGATGGCTAACAAACCCAGCACGGTCACAGAAGCGCCCACCAGGAAAAAATCAAAAAAGGCCAGTCCCTGCCCGGTGGCATCCTCCAGAAAGCTACTCACAATCAGGTTGGTGGAGGTCCCGATCAAGGTCATGGTTCCGCCGAGAATAGCTGCGTAAGACAGGGGTATCAGCAACTTGGCGGCCGGATGATGGCGGTTGCTGCGGACGGTGTGCGCCAACGTTGCCACCACCGCCGTGTTATTCACAAAGGCGGAAAAGAAAGCGGTGGCCGACCCCAGCCGCAACAGGCTGCCGGCATAGCTGGGTGTTATCAGCTTGCCGGACAAGCGCGTCAGCCAGGATAGCTTTTCCAGGCCAATGGAAACCAGCAGCAGCAAAATAAGGGTGATAACGCCGGTGTTAGTGGCCTTGGCCAGCACCTCAGCCGTCTCCACCAGCCCAAAGAAGTAGGCCAGCAACATGGCGCCGACAAAAACCAGCACGGCAGGCCATCGGGTAAAAACCAGGCTGCCTAGCAGTGAGATAAATAAACCGGCGATAAACAGCTGGTCAATCATTGATCAATTCCGGATGGGTACGTTGGTACGAGATAAAGGATACGCGCTAGCGGTGCAAAGAGACAAGCACACCCTACGTTACACCCGGATGCAGGAGCGCTTTATCGAGACCGCCCGGCGCCCACGCAAACAAAAAGCCCGCACTGGATACAGCGCGGGCTTTTTGTAGGTGCGGTCTTTAGACGGCTACGATGTTCTCAGCCTGGGGACCCTTTTGACCTTGGGTTACAGTGAACTCGACCTTCTGGCCTTCAGCCAAAGTCTTGAAGCCTGATCCTGAGATAGCGCTGAAGTGCGCAAATACATCGGGGCCAGACTCTTGCTCGATGAAGCCAAAGCCTTTAGTTTCGTTAAACCACTTAACAGTTCCGGTTACAGTTGACATGAATCTTTCCTATTGTTTCATACGTGAAGCCTTCTAAATGAAGACAAGTTTGGCTTGCAGTGTTGCAATTACTTATGAAAAACAGGGCGAGGTACTAACAACGTGACTTCGAAACGGTATACATAAGAAGGTGTACTTACAAGCAATGAGCAGTATATAGGGCTTGACACCAGAGTCAATGGGACTATTAGGTCAATTTCATGACATAAAAACCCCCAAAACCCGGCGCTATTGCACCGGACCCCGCACTAATAGTACCGGATAATTACTTGACTGCAGTCTTGTTGCCCAGCTTGATATTCTTACTGGCCACCGTGCTGAGCTGTCCGCTGACACCAGACTGAATGACCTTGATTTTATTGCCTGATTTCAGGAATAGCCTGGTCTGCTCTTCGATAGACTGTGATGTTTGTATTGCTGCCGGTTGTTTCTTCCTGGCAGCTGCTCGCGTGGGTTTGCGCGCCATGATTAGACCTCATCTGTGCGTAAAACGGCCCATCTTACACGAAAACAGTAGCAAACGCTGGGAAATATACTTACGATATCCGTAAATGAGAAGAACCATACTGTAAAAAAAGCCGGTTGTTCCCGTGTCCAACGAAAGAACAGGTCTTGTATACGGCGCCAGCGCTTATTGAACAACCCACTCAAGAGAACCGGCTAGCAATCAGCCGCCCAGGCATTCGGGCACCGTGAGTTACTGGAGACTTTCCACGCACCCGGTTTCTGTAACCTGCCGGAATAGGGAGATAACAGCATGAAAATGAACGCATACATCGCCGGTGTGGGCATGACCCGCTTCGGCAAACATCTGGACACAACGCTAAAAGGGTTGGCTGGTGAAGCCATTCAGGAAGCCCTTGCCGATGCCGGTATCTCTGGCAGCGCAATTGAGGTGGCCTACATGGGCAACGCCGCTGGTGGTGTAGTGCAAGGCCAGGAAATGATCTCCGGGCAGGTCGCCCTGCGCGAACTGGGCATCGGTAAGATCCCGGTCATCAACGTGGAAAATGCCTGTGCCACCTCCTCCACCGCCTTCAACCAGGCCTGCACCATGATTACCGCGGGGGCCTACGATGTGGCTTTGGCCTGCGGCTTCGAAAAGCTGTTCCACGAGGACAAGATGCGCAGCTTCGCCGCCTTTGACGGAGCGGTGGATACCGAGAACGCGGAAGGCATGCTCGGTGCACTGCAAACACTGGCTGCCAAGGCGGGAGAGGAAGTGGATATGGTAAATGCGGGCAAAACCCGTTCCGTATTTATGGACATCTATTCCCTGATGACCCTCGCCCACATGAAGCAATACGGTACCACCCGGGAACAGATCGCCGGCGTCACCGCCAAGAACTCCTTCCACGGCAGCCTCAATCCCCGTGCCCAGTTCCAGACTGTCATGAGCGTCGAGGAGGTGTTGGCCGCCAGGGAAATTGTCTACCCGTTGACACTGCCCATGTGTTCACCTATAGGTGATGGGGCCGCCGCAGTGGTGGTTGTGAGCGAGCGCAAGGCGAAGGAACTGGGACTCAGCAAACCGGTGCGAGTGCTGTCATCCGCCCTCGTTTCAGGCTATGACGAGCAGGCAGGCGACCTCTCCGTGGGTACCTATGCAGCCAATCTGGCCTATGAAGCGGCCGGGGTCGGCCCCGAGGACCTCAGCCTGGTCGAATTGCACGACGCCTCCGCCCCCTCTGAAATCATTTCCTACGAATACCTGGGCATTTGCGACAAGGGCCAGGGCGGCCGACTGATCGAGGACGGAACAACCCGCCTGGGCGGTCGCCTGCCGGTTAACGTATCCGGTGGACTGTTGCGCAAGGGCCACCCCATAGGCGCCTCCGGTGCCGCACAGATCGTGGAACTCACCGAACAGTTACAGGGCCGCGGCCACCTGCGCCAGGTGGAGAATGCCGTTATCGGCCTGGCCCATAACGGCGGAGGTTTGATTGGCACCGACGCCGCGGCAACCGTGGTGAGCATACTAAGCAGGGGGGACTGATCGTGTCCGAGCGCAACCCCCTCATCCTGGCCAACCTGATTCACTCCTGGTGCGACAAGGCGCCGGATCGCGATATACTGACCTTCGTCAATATCGACGAAAATGGCCAGTTCCAGGACGAGACCCGCACCTATCAGCAGCTGTGGGAGAACGGTCAACGCCTTGCCGCCTGGTTGCAAGGCCAGGGCATGACCAGAGGTGACACTTTCGCCATCGTCATGTTGAACCACCCGGAGTTTGTTGATCTGATGGTCGCGTCATCCATCCTTGGCACCGTATTCGTACCCATTGATGCCCGCACCCGCGGTGACAAATTGAAGTACATGCTGGACTTCGCCGAGTGCAAGGGTGCGGTGGTTGGCGATGGTGCGCTGGCCGAGGTGGAAGCCGTCTGGCGGGAAAACACCGGGAAATGGATTGCCACCATCACACCGGGCGAGGCTGGCCACCCGAATTTATCCACGGTACTGGCCGGCCCGGTACAGGCCCCGGAACTGGCGGTGATGAGCACCGACCCGAGCGCACCGATGCAACTGTTATATACCTCCGGCACCACCGGCGACCCCAAGGCTATCATGTCGGCTCACAAGCGCTATGGACTGGCGGCACTTCTGACCCCGACACTGGGCCTGACCGGGGAAGACAGACCCTACACCGGACTTTCCCTCACCCATGCCAATGCCCAGATCCTTACCCTGGGAATGGTGCTGCACACCGGTATGCGCGGCGTCATCAGCCGCAAGTTCTCCAAATCCCGCCTGTGGGATATCACCCGCGAGTACGGTTGTACCTTCTTTAACCTGCTGGGCGGTATGACCACCGCCATTTACGCAGAGCCTCCCCGCGGGGACGATACCGACAACCCGGTGCGCGCCATTCTCAGCGCTGGTATGCCGGCGGCCATCTGGGAAGATTTTGCCAGGCGCTTCGATGTCAAACTATTTGAATTTTACGGTGCTGCCGAGGGTGGCCTGACTTTCAACCCCAGCGGCGTTGGTCCTGTGGGCAGTTGTGGCAAAGCGCCCCCCACCTTGCAGCTGGCGGTGCTGGATGAAGAAGGCAACCCTACAGCACCAGGTGTTGCCGGCGAAATCTGCTTTCGCGAAGCGGACGGCGGCTGCCCCGAGCTGACCTACTTCAAAAATACAGAAGCCACTGCGAAAAAAACTGGCGGAGGCTGGCTGCGCATGGGCGACATTGGTCACCTGGACGAGGACGGCTGGTTGTTTTTCCACTATCGCATTGGCGGTGGCATCCGCAAGAACGGCGACTTCATAAACTGCGCCTTCGTGGAAAAGGCCCTGTCGGAGATCGACTCGATTTCAGATGTATTCGTTTACGGACTGGAAGTCTCCGAGGGGCTGGCTCCCGGTGAAAAAGAAATCATCGGCGCGGTCGTGCCAATCAATCACGATGACTTCGACGTGGCGGCGGTGTTCCAGACCTGTGGTGAAAAACTGGATCGCAACAGTGTGCCCGATTACATACAGGTGCTGGATGAAATTCAAAAGACTGCATCGGAAAAGCCCCAGGAACGCTTCCTGATCGACGCTTTCGAGGCAAACCCCACTAATGTGTATGCGGCGCCGGCCAATGCCAAGGCTGCGCCACACAAACCCACTTGCCAAAAATAACCAAGAGAGAAATATCATGAGTAACTTCATCAATTTGCCGCTCAGCGGCCTGGAAGAACCCCTGTCTGAAATAGAACAGGCAATGCAGGATACCGCTCACCGCTTCGCCGAAGAAGTCATGCGACCTGTCGCCGCACAGATTGACCAGATGTCAGCCGATGATGCCATCGGACCCGAATCTCCACTGTGGAACGTACTGGAAAAAGCCGCCGGCCTGGGCCTGGGCCCCGAGGATGTGGCGGAACTGGAGCCGCTGGAGCGCTGCCGCATCCTATTGATCGCGGCCGAGGAACTTGCCTGGGGTGATGGCGGCCTGTCAGGAATGATACTGGTAAGCCAGATGCCTGTCATGTTTTCGATGCTCGCCGGGAATATGGCAATGGTGGATTACTGCGGTGGCAAACTGGGTTGCTGGGGCATTACAGAGCCCGATCACGGCAGTGACAGCCTCGACCCTGGCGGCAGTATCGCCGTTTCCGACGGCGACTACGGCCGCCCCAACTGCGTGGCGCGCATCGAGGGTGACAAAATTATTGTCAACGGCCAGAAATCGGCCTGGGTTTCCGGCGCCACCATAGCGGAAGTCTGCGCCCTGTACTGCCACCTCGATGAGGGCGGCCAGACCCGTCCCGGCGTATCCCTGATCGTTCCCCTGGATTTACCCGGCGTGTCCAAAGGCAAGCCGCTGGAGAAGGTTGGCCTGCGCGCCCTCAACCAGGGCGAGATTTACTTCGACAATGTAGAAGTGCCCATCGCACACTTGCTCGCGGGACCAGATGAATACAACGATTTCGTGCGCCACACGCTGACGGAGGCAAATGTCCATGTGGGCAATTGGGCGGTGGGACTGGCCCGGGCCGCTTACGAGCACGCCTATGCTTACGCCCACGAGCGCAAACAGGGCCACCAGCACATTATTCGTCACCAGAGTGTACAATATCGCCTGTTCCATATGTTCCGCAAGGTGGAAGCGGCCCGCGCACTGGTGCGCCGGGCGGCAACCTACAATGCAACCGCCCCGGAAGCGGCCCTGCAGGGTTCCATCGCCGCCAAAGTGACGGGGACCCAGACGGCGTTTGAAGTGGCCAGTGACGCACTGCAAATATTCGGCGGCAACGGACTGACCAAAGAGTACCCTATGGAAAAATTACTGCGCGATGCACGCGCCATGCTTATCGCCGACGGCTGTAATGAAGTGCTGGCGCTAATGGGTGGTAGCCTGCTGGTCAACCCCGAACTCTTATAACAGGAGAATAAAGATGAGATTACAGGACAAAATCGCCCTGATTACCGGAGCAGGTTCCGGCCTTGGCGAGGCCACAGCCAAACGCTTTGCCCAGGAAGGCGCGCTGGTCGTGGTCACAGATATTAATGCCGGGAGTGTCGAACGGGTGGCGACGGAGATTGTTGCCGCCGGTGGCCGGGCCGAATCCCGAGTGCAGGATGTCACTGATGAAGCTCTGTGGAACCCACTGCTGGCTGATATCGTATCCAGCCACGGCCAACTCGATGTACTGGTGAACAACGCGGGCATCGCGCTCACCACAAACGTCGAAGACACCACTCTGGCCGATTGGCGCACGACCCAGGAGGTAAACGGCGAAAGCGTCTTTATGGGCACCCGTGCGGCCATCGCGGTTATGCGAGAGCACGGCGGCTCCATCATTAATATTTCCTCCATTGAAGGCCTGGTCGGCGAGCCCAACGCGGCGGCTTACAACTATAGCAAGGGAGGAGTGCGTATCTTCACCAAGTCAGCCGCGCTGCACTGCGCCGCCGCAGGCTACTCGATTCGCATCAATTCGGTGCACCCGGGTTTCATCGCCACCCCCATGCTCGAAGGAATCCAGAGCAGTCTGTCAAAGGAGCAACTGAAGAATATGATGGAGCGGGTCATCGGGGAGATTCCCATGGGGACAATGGGCGAAGCACTGGATATCGCCAACGGCTGCCTGTTTCTGGCCAGCGACGAATCCAAATACATGACCGGCTCGGAGTTGGTTATCGACGGTGGCTATACCTGCCACTAGAGCGCTAATCCGCCAACAGCCCCATCACTGCCGCGAGCATGTCCGGGCCCTGACGGGGCACGAAGCGATAGTTGACCTGCGTCACCGGGAGCGCCAGTTCAAGCAGCGTGGCAATATTCGCAGGACTGGCATTCAACACTAAATCGGCCTCGCTCGCTTCGATTGTCGCTTTCAGTTCCCGACACTGATGTTGCGAATACCCCATGGCGGGTAACACCCTTTCCAGGTGACGGTTCCTGGCGAATACCTCCCTGATACCCCCCACCGCAAACGGCCTGGGGTCGATAATGTCGCCCACCCCATATTTTTGTGCGGCAACCCAGCCCGCACCATAGGCCATACCGCCGTGGGTCACGGTGGGACCGTCCTCAACAATCAAAACCCGCTTGCCCCGCATCGAGTCGGGGTCTTCTACCGTCACCTCGAGATCTGACAGAACCAGTTTTGCACCCGGATTGAGCAGTGCCTTCAGCGCCAGGATTCTCTCTATATCCTCCGGGCTGGCATCGGCGACCTTATTGATGACCAGAATATCCGCAGCCCTGAAATTGGTCTCTCCCGGGTAGTAATCCAGCCCGTGACCAGCCCGCAGCGCATCGCTGACGACAATATTCAAATCGGGCGCAATGAAAGCGAAGTCATTATTACCACCATCCCACAATATGATCTCTGCCTCCGCTTCCGCCGCGCGCAATACCGCTCGATAATCCACACCGGCATATATCACCAGGCCCCGGCGCACATAGGGCTCGTACTCTTCACGCTCCTCGATAGTGCATTTATGGTGATCCAGATCCTCCAATTCGGCAAACCGCTGCACCGCCTGCGCCGCCAGATCGCCGTAAGGCATGGGGTGGCGCATAGTTACCACCGGGACCCCGGCCCTGGTCAATGCACTTGCCAACCACTGCGTCAGGGGGCTCTTCCCGGCGCCGGTGCGGGTCGCCGTTATGGCAACGACTTTCCTGCTGGACTGCAGCGTGGTCTGGAGCGGACCGAGCAAAACAAAACCCGCCCCGCAGGATTGAACGATCGCCGCCCGGTGCATCACCTCCACATGTGGCAGGTCACTGTAGGCAAAGAACACAAAATCAATTTTCAACTCGGCAATAAGCCGCGGTAATTCTTCCTCTTCGTAGATTGGAATATCGGCATCATAGGCATCGCCTGCGAGCGCCTGCGGATAACTGCGCTGTGCAATAAAAGGTATCTGGGTGGCAGTGAAAGCACAAACGTGAAATTCCGGGTGATCGATAAAGAAAGTCTGAAAATCGTGAAAGTCCCGACCCGCCGCGCCCATGATAATGCAGTTAAACATGATGATCAGGCCGCACCACGGTGCCGGCCTGGCCCAGAAGGGCAGCGGGCAGGCACTCAGCTACGCGTGAAATGACCCGCTCTACGCTCGGTGACCGCTTGTATACCCTCGGCGTGGTCCCGGGTCTGCGACAGGCGTGCTTGCTCGGCGAATTCCCGCTCCACCTGCCGTTCGACGGCGTCCGCCAACCCCTGGCGCAATGTCATACGGGTTGACTCCACCGCCAGGGGGGCAGCTTCAGCAATTTCGGCCGCCAGTGCGATTGCCTCGTCACGAACGCTGTCACCAGTGGCCAAAACATCCGCAAGGCCTATCTGCAACGCCTCCTGCGGGCCGACCCTGCGCCCGGTGAGAAGCATAAGGCCGGCCTTTTGCACACCCACAAGGCGCGGTAAAACATGGGAAATACCAAAACCCGCATGCACGCCCAGCTTGACAAAGTTTGCGGAGAAACGCGCCTTTTCACCAACCACACGAAAATCAGCTACCAGCGCAAGCCCCAGGCCACCCCCGATTGCGGGCCCCTGTATAGCTGCGACCACGGGTTTTTTGGCCCGAAAAAGCCTGACCGCATGGCGGTACAACCCCCCCGCGCCCTGCTGTGAATCATCATTGAATAAACCCTTGCCGGAATCAGCTTGAAAATTGGCTCCGGCGCAGAATGCCTTGCCCTCTGACGCCAACACAATGGCGCGACACTCATCAATACCATCGAGATATTCAAACGCGTCCACCAGAGACTCTATTAGTCCGGTATCGAAAAAGTTGTAGGGTGGGCGCCTTATTTCCGCAACCGTGACATAACCGAATTGCTGTAGATAAACATCGCCGAATTGTTCCTTCATCTTATTGCTCCTTCATCTTGTTGTTGTTCCTTCATCTTGTTGCCCCACCGTCCTGCCCTAACACCCGGCGGCGCGAATGCTCCATCAGGGCCCACAGGATATTACTGGAACTGACCTGCCCCACCAATTTGCCATCTTCTATAACCGGGCGTCGCCGCTGTCGACTCTGCAACATATCCTGTGCGACCTCCACGATACTGTCCGCCGGCTTGCAGGTATTGAGCTCCGTAACCATGGCGTCGCGTACCAGCACGTGGTCAGGATCTCCGTCGTTATAAACTGCGGTTAAAATAGCGTCGATACAATCCAGTTCTGACAGTATGCCCACGACACAACCCGCGTCATCGGTAACAGTAAGGCCGGTCAATTTGTTCTCAACGATTATCTCTATCGCTTTCACAAGATTGGCCTCCAGGTGAATCGTGAGGGGATTGCGGTGCATACAGTCGTTGATAGTCGAAGGCTGAGGCATTGTTATATTTCCGTCTGGCATGGTAGGGATAGCGAGAACGACTCGCGGCCCCCAATGATAGCAAAGATCACAGTATACGCGGTACTGTATGAGCCAGCCGTGAGGTCAGTCGTAAAATCAACCCGAAAATCAGCTTCCCGGCTTGTGACTGCGGCAACTCTTGGTTAGTCTGCTGCCCTGACCCACCCGCCGCCACAGGAATTGTCCCGGTATGCCACGGTTCGCTCACACAGTACGCGTTTTCTCCACCTTCGCGGCGGGGATAATGGCGTGGCTGCTTGCGACCCATACATGGGCCCAGCAAAAAGACTACGCACTGGCGCCCGCTCAATACTCCGCAGAGGTCGGTATGGGCGCCGAGTATGACAGCAACGTGTCCATCGAAGAAGTCGATCGCGCCAGCAATCAGGGCGATTACGCCATGACCATGGATGTTGGGCTGGAAGCACAAAAGGAGCTGTCAAGGAGAATAGAGGTGGCCGCGACCTATGATGTCAGCCAGGTCCTGTACAAGGATTTCTCCCAGGTGGACCGCCAGACCCATATACTGGGTACTGACCTGGCGCTGGATTTGGACGCGGTCGATACGGGAGTTTCCTTTTACTATATCAATTCCCGACTGGACAATGAGAAGTTTCTTGAGCTTTACCGGGTGTCGCCTTCGGTCTCGGGCTTTCTGGCCAAGAAGTGGTTCGCCCGGGGTGCTTACGTATACTCGGACAAGTCTATTGAAAACCGCCCTGGACGTGACGCCACTACCAATTCTGGTGAAGCGGACCTTTACTATTTTCATCGCGGTCTGCGCAGCTACTTCAACCTGGGTTACCGCTACAAAGACGAAGATGCCGATACGGACCGGCTGGACTATACCTCAAATAGCCTGAAGCTACGCTATATCCACAGATTCAAGATTTTTTCCAGAATAGCCAAACTGGAATTGGCCTGGCGCTACGAGGACAGGAATTACAGTTCGGTCACACCCAGCATCGGAGAGGACCGGGATGATCAGCGGCACCGGTGGCGCGCAGATTTCGAAATACCGATAATCGGGCGCAGTGCCGTGCAGGTCTATTACGGCTATGCAGACTATGAATCGAACTACCCTTCAGCGGACTACACGCAGTATTTAGTTGGAACCCGATTTCTCTACCGCTGGTGATCAGGATTTTCCCGGGCGCAACAGGCCATAGCCATAGATTTCATCGCGTCCCGGAGGCCCCAGGTCCTCGGCGGAGTCATAGAGCAACTCCAGTGCATTTGCAGTGGGTTGCAACTGCCTCAGTCGCGCCGCCGCCGTCGCTGCGAAAGGTACGGCAAAAGATGTACCGGAGGAGACGGTATAACCACCACCCGCCTTGGCATGGAGTAAACCGACCCCCGGTGCGGCAAGATCAAGATATGCACCGCGGTTGGCAAGGCGGAAAACCCGCCCCCCCGCATCCACTGCGGTAACGGCGACAACAGAATCGTAGGCTGCAGGGTACATGGGTTGAGCCACCGGGCCACCGTTGCCGGCTGCCGCCAGGATCAAAACCCCATGCTCCTGTGCGCGGCCAAGAGCGGCCTCCAGCAACCTGTTGGGCGGTCCGGCCAGGCTGACATTTACCACGTCCACGCCGGAAGACATAAGCCAGTCCAACGCCCGCACCAGGCTAACCGTACTGGCGATTTCTCCACGCTGCCGGTCATTCTCAAATACGGAGGCGGCATAGACCTCGGCCTTCGGTGCAAGCCCCTTATACCCCGCAGCATCAGCAACAATAATCGAGGCGATGGCAGTGCCGTGAAAATCTGGTAATTCCGCGCCTTCCGGAGTGAAAGAGCGCGTCTGGATACGGGCGGAGGCCAGCGATGGGTGGGTGGTATCGACATCACTGTCGATCATGCCAATACGCAACGACATCTGGTCAATATCTGCCGGGAAACTGATTGCGGCACGAGGGGCAACACCCTCTTCCGACGGAGAACCAACCCGTGTGCCCGCCGTATAAATATGGTTCAGGTCGACCTCCGCACGCTCCTTGCCGACCACATCGATCACACCCTGGCGCACTTGTGTGATATCGAAGCTGGCCGGAGCGGCGACCTCCGCCAGCCGCATTCCCATGCCGGGAAGGTCGGTAATGGTAGCGAACAAATAACCTTCTTCGGCCAATTTATCAAAAACCTCAGGCTCGGCCATGACCAGCCACTGGTCCTTGTGAATCCTGCCCTCGTCAATTTCGAACTCATTTTCTATACTTTCGAGGATTGCATCGATCTCATTTTCGATTTGCTCCTCGACTGCATCGGCAACCTGCATCTCTACCTCTTGTTCGAGACTACCCTCCAGGTCCTGTTCCAGATTCTGCGCAACTTCTTCTTCGATGCTTTCTTCTACGACTTCCTCAATGCTGTCTTCTACAGACTGCTCGACTACATGCTCAACGCTCGCTTCCAGGTTCGCCTCGATAGTGTCCTCTATAACTTCCTCGACAGAGTTTTCAACACTCTCCTCAACACTGTCCTCCACATCTGTGGCGACACTTTCCGCGACGGTCTCTTCTAGATATTCCTCGAGCTTTTCTGTAGCACTCTCCTCTACCTGTTCCTCTATTTTTTCTTCGTATCTTCTAACGCCGGGGCCAACCACTAATTCATCAATATACTCGTCTATACTCTCTTCGACGGCTTCTTGGACACTCTCCTCTATTTTCTCTTCCGCAGGTTCATCCGGCCAGGCGGGAACCTGTGCTAATACAAGCTGCGGCATCGCAAGAAAGAGAATGCAACACACCGCGCACAGGAGAGCAGTTGCATGAACCTGCACACCCAAGAATACCCCTCTATGGGGTTTATATTCATTAACAATCAATGAGTTAAAGATAACCATAAAGATACCCACCACCGAAATAATGTCATAACTTCATCTATAAAGACGAATCGTGCAGAGAATAATTCCATCCAATGGAATAGAATCCGCACATTAAACGTCATTCATTTTAACAGGAATCTTATGCGAGCGCTCAGCAACTTACAGCGGGACGTATTGCTCGCTGGGTTGGGCGGACTGCGAAAGTTTTGCTTTTCACTGACCGGAAACGCGGCGGATGCGGATGACCTGCTCCAAACAACGGTCGAGAGGGTACTGGACAAGGGCATGCCGCAGGACGCGCATGCGGCCAAATGGGCCTACCGCATCTGCAAAAATGCGTGGATCGACGAACTGAGATCGCGGGAAGTCAGGGGCAGGTATCCACAACTCGTCACCGAGCAAGTGGTCGAGCAGCCGACTGAATCCCCATCCGCTGAGCAGGCAGCCAGCGGAGAGCGGGAGGTAGCCGCGGTTAGCGACGCCCTGGACAGAATACCCGCGGATCAGCGCCTGGCGCTGACGCTGGTGGCCATGGAGGGTAAAACCTATGCTGAGGCAGCGGAGATACTGGAAGTGCCGGTGGGTACGATTATGAGCAGAATCGCCAGGGCACGAAGCAAGCTGATGGAGACATATGATCCATCAAACGAGAATAAATGAAGTGGACACTGACATGACACGGCAAGATTACGAATTGCTATCACAGTACCTGGACGGTGAACTGGGGGCTGCAGAAGCACAGAAACTGCGCAAAAGGTTGATCGCTGAACCAGTGCTGAGAGCACACCTCGATCGCCTGCAAGAAGTGAATAACAGCTTGAAAGACGCCTTCGACGCACCCGGTGCCGACACCGTGCCACCGCGCGTCGTAGCACTGCTGAAAAACGCCAGAACCCGCGGCGGGCGGTTGTCTCAGCGGCAGCGCGCGGGCTGGGGGCTTGCCGTGGCGGCATCATTAATAGCGGCCAGCGGCCTGCTGTTTATGCCCGACTGGCGCCAGCAAGCAGGCGATTCTCTGGCGGGCATCGCCGGTGAGGATGCCCTTCTGGCGTACAAATTCGAATATTCCCCTTCCCGTGCCGATGGCTGGGACACACTGGGCGACGGCAGGCAGGTCAGGCCCCTGCTCAGCTTCGCCAATAAGCGGGGAGGCTGGTGCCGGGAGTACCTCATGTTGTCCGAGGGTACCACCTGGCGTGGCGTGGCGTGCCGTACACAAGGCCTGTGGAGCACTGAAGTGCTTATTACCGGGGAGCTTGCCGGCTCCATTAACGAGTATCGTCCGGCAGGCGCGGCCAACTCCGACCAGATAACGCTGTTTATCGACACACACTCCGCCGGCATCGCCTTAAGCCTGGAAGAAGAGGCCGATCTTATCGCCAGGAACTGGCAGTAAGCTAAGCACTGAATCACCCCCACTCGTCCCCGCACTCCGGGGGCAAATACCACAGACACCACTAATTCGGGCCGATTAACGGGCCGGTATCAGATCACGCAAAGAAAAGGGCTTACCGGAAAAAGGAAACAGGGCCTATCGCCCCATGTAGACGGTAGGCCCTGAAGTTCAGTGCAGAGGGCTAGCGGTCCCTGCTCTGTGAGACGGGTGTCGGAAAGACCGAGGTGCGGAAATTCCAACGAAAAAAAGGAGGTGGGCGAAGCAAGCCACGCATTCCACTCTCTATAAGATTGTGAGAATTAATGCGTACCCAATGGCTAAATCGCCGCCTCCTCCGGTGGTTTCACTCCACTTTCAGATACATGACGGGGCAGCAGGGGAGGTTATTCCCTGTTTTTGAAAATATTTTATATTTTTTTCTGCCCGTATAACCTGGACTGAATAAAATAGTTCCCCACGCCGAAGAAGCACCGACGTGAAAGCACCTTTTGTTTCCTTCGCATTTCGTGACTTATTAACAAACTTATGCCAACATCACATCCTGCTCAGGGAACAATCCGGAATACACGTGACTATCGAAAAAATTTCACAGGGATTTCTTGTCGGCTTGTGCGGCCTGCTGCTCGCCTCGCTCGCATCTGCCACCGTAGAAAACTACGGCTACCCGATCACCGACCGCTTTGTGGCTACGGTGGTTGGTACACCCGTCGATTTCGAGGCGGATCTGCCCAAAAG
>QNFS01000030.1 GCA_003646415.1 Gammaproteobacteria bacterium | reverse complement strand
TTCCGACAGGGCATTAACTACCGAAACCCCCACACCATGCAGACCACCCGAGACTTTGTAGGTATTGTCGTCAAATTTGCCGCCAGCATGTAGCACCGTCATGATGACTTCCGCAGCGGATACTCCCTCGTCATGCATTTCAGTGGGGATACCACGACCATTATCACTCACTGAAACTGATTCATCCGGGTGGATAACAATATTGATCACACTACAGTGGCCTGCCAGGGCCTCATCGATCGAATTGTCAACCAGCTCGAACACCATATGGTGCAACCCGGTCCCGTCATCAGTGTCGCCGATGTACATGCCTGGCCGCTTACGCACGGCATCCAGCCCTTTGAGCACCTTAATGCTGGACGAGTCGTAGTTTTTTTCAGTTCCGCTCATGAATTAACTCTCGATACTGCTTCTATTTATATTCCCCGACCAAATCACAGCGGAGAATAACGTTGCACTGCTCCTTGTTCCACGTGGAACATGGCCAGCTCTCTCGTTTCTGGCCAAACCGTCTCTATATCCTGTAGGTGCACACAAGTTATAAACACCTGCGCTTCCATCGATGCCAGTAGCGCACAAACTAATTGACTGTGTTGCTGATCCAGCTCGGAAGACAAGTCATCTATCAGATAAGTGCACTTTCCCTTACCCATCTCAGACATCAACTCGCCCTGTGCCAATTTCAAGCCGCTTACAACTAATTTTTGCTGCCCCCGGGACAGTGTTTCTGATGCCAGATGTCCGTCGTACATGACTCGTAAATCCGCTCGCTGAGGACCTACATGTGTATATCCCTGCTCCAGATCTGCCGAAGCGCAACTCTTAAGAGCCTCCTCATAACTCAGCTGTTTATCCCAACCCTGCCGGAAGCGCAATTCCAGAGCTGTTAGCGATGGCGCCAAACGGAACATAATCTCTGAAAATCGTGGCTTCAGGAACCCAAAATAGTCTTTCCGGAAGTTATTTATAGCCTCTCCTGAGTCTGTAAGATCACGGGTCCAGACATCCAGCTCCTGGCCGGATATTTTACCACGCCGAAGCAACTTATTGCGTTGTTTTATGCACCTCTGGAAGCGTTGCCACTGACTAAAGAACCGATGTTCCACGTGGAACACGCCCCAATCCAGGTATTGTCTCCTTGCACCCGGGGAGCCCGCTAACAACTCAAAGCTGTCCGCGGTAATCACCTGTACAGGAAAATGCTCTACGAGCTCGGCAACCGTGCGAACAGTCTTTCCGTTTACTCTAATTTGAACTTCGCCCGCAATATTTCTGCGTACACCGAGGGGCAAAGCAGCACCTGCTGCGCTCGAGGACAAGGGGGGGGTCACCAGCCCAAATACAGTACAGTCGTTCTCCCCGTGTGTAATTACGGACTTGATGCTATTACCGCGAAAAGAACGAGCCATACCCAGTAAGTGGATAGACTCCAACACACTGGTTTTTCCACTGCCATTGCGCCCAAAAAAAACATTCACCTGCTGCAGATCTTCCAGGCTGACCTGCTGCAAGTTTCTCACATGATTTATTTGTAAGCGGGATAGCGCCACGTTGGGCGAGAGCCTCAGGCCTGCCGGCCCTTAATGGTTGTCAGGGTGTGGGCGTTGGCGCACCTGTGTTTCATCAAAGACGCATGGGCATAACAACATAAAGGGAGTCACCCTCATCAGATTCTTCCAGCAGTGCGCTACTGTTAGGGTCTGCTAACGAAAGCTTGATCTGCTCACCATTGAGCACCCCCAAAACGTCCAGCAAATAGCTGACATTAAATCCGACCTCCAGCGCCTCGCCCTTATAATCCACCGATACGGTTTCTTCTGCCTCTTCTTGCTCGGGGTTGTTGGCAACAATATCCAGCGTATTTTCTGTCAACTTTAAGCGCACACCCCTATATTTTTCGTTAGACAGGATGGCCGTGCGGGTAAACGCCTGGCGCAGGTCCATACGAGAGCCCTGTATAATTTTATCCGGCGAGCGGGGCAAGACTCTCTGGTAGTCGGGGAACTTGCCGTCAACCAGCTTGGAGGTAAAGGTAAAATCATTGGTAGTCGCCCGTACATGGTTGCTGCCGATAACTATCGCTATCTCAGCGTCTTCTTCCAATAGTAATCGGGCCAACTCCAATACGCCTTTACGCGGCAGGATAACCTGAATATCGCCATCCACACCTACTTTCTGCGGTAGGGTACACATGGCCAACCGGTGGCCATCAGTAGCAACTACCCGAAGCTGCTTGCCAATCAACTCCCATAGCATTCCGTTCAGGTAGTAACGCACATCCTGCTGGGCCATGGCAAAGCTTGTACGATCGATTAAACGCTTCAACTGACCCTGCTTCAGGACAAAATGGTGCGTTCCCATGCTGTCTTCAACATTGGGAAACTCCCTGGCTGGCAGGGTAGACAATGTGAAGCGGCTGCGTCCGGACTTCACTGTGACTTTACTTTCCTGCGCATTAATCTGAATATCACTTCCTTCAGGCAGGGACTTACAAATATCAACCAATTTGCGGGCTGGAACCGTGACTTCACCCGAGTCGCCTGCTGCTGAAAGGTGTACCCGGCCCACCAGTTCTACCTCCAGATCTGTACCCGTCAGGGATAAGCGATCCCCATCCAGCACCATTAATACATTTGCTAATATGGGCAAGGTCTGGCGGCGCTCTACAACACCAGCTACAAGACTCAATGGCTTGAGTAGCGCCTCCCGCGAAATATTGAACTTCATATACGTCTTTTCCCTTCCCTGCTATCGCTACTTAATAATTGATTTCAACAGGCCCTGGCCGATATCCCTGATATAGCCACTAACAATACAAAACTTTCTATTTACACTACTAGGTCGTCAGTGATCTCAACAGGTTTTTATAATCTTCGCGGATATCCGAGTTAGTCTCACGAAGTTCCTTGATTTTACGGCATGCGTGAAGAACTGTCGTGTGATCTCTGCCCCCAAAACTATCCCCAATCTCTGGCAGACTGTGATTGGTCAATTCCTTGGCTAATGCCATTGCCACCTGCCGTGGGCGAGCGACGGAGCGACTGCGGCGCCGGGACATCATATCCGCTACTTTGATTTTATAGTACTCAGCTGCCGAGCGTTGAATATTATCCAGGCTGACCTGCCTGTCCTGCAATGCCAGGAGATCCTTAAGGCTTTCCTTAATCAGGTCAATATCGATGGGCTTACCGATGAAGTGAGCGCTCGCTATTACTCTCTTAAGCGCTCCCTCGAGCTCCCGAACATTGGAGCGAATACGCTGAGCAATAAAAAAGGCCGCGTCCGGAGACAGATCCATGCGCGCCTGAGTAGCCTTTTTCATTAAAATAGCAACCCGGGTCTCCAGTTCCGGCGGTTCCACGGCCACTGTTAGACCCCACCCGAAACGTGACTTCAGGCGCTCTTCCAACCCATCGATTTCCTTGGGATAACGATCACAGGTCAGTATCATTTGTTGCCCCCCTTCAAGCAGGGCATTAAATGTATGAAAAAACTCTTCCTGGGAACGCTCTTTTTTGGCAAAAAACTGAATATCGTCGATCAGCAATGCATCAACAGAGCGATAGTAACGCTTAAAGTCGGTGATGGCGTTAAGTTGTAAGGCCTTGACCATGTCCGCAACAAAACGCTCAGAGTGCAGGTAAACAACTTTTGCCTGGGGATTGTTCACTTTCAGCGCATTACCCACCGCATGCATCAAGTGCGTTTTACCAAGACCAACACCGCCGTAAAGAAACAGGGGGTTATAAGAATCTCCAGGGTTCTCAGCCACTTGCCGAGCCGCGGCCAGTGCCAGCTGGTTGGATTTACCTTCAACGAAATTGTCAAAAGTGTAGTTCTCGACCAGGTGGGACTGATGTCGCAAGGAGCCCTCTACCTCAACACGGCGGGACATTTGCTTCCGTGGGGCCGCCGGTTTGATCGGAGTGACCTCGGCGGTGCCAGAAAATCCGGAAATTGCCGCACCGGACAGACCGGGCTGCATACCGCTTGGCGCTGCGACAGGTGTCGAACCGCGCGATTCCACACTTGCCGATGTGACGGCAATATCTCGCCCTGTACTTATTTCCAGAACCACATCCGTCGCATTGCCTGGCTCCAGTTCCCTGACCAGTTCTGAGATGCGTTCGGCAAATTTATCCGAGACAAAATCCTTTATAAACCGGTTCGGGGCCAATAAAGTGAGCATCTGCCCGTTCATAGTGGCCTGTAATGGTCTGATCCAGGTATTAAATTGTTGCGAGGGTAGTTCGTCCTGCAACCGGCTGACGCACTGCTGCCATACTGCTTCGGGCAAAGGAAACCCCTCAAAGATGGGAGAAAAGCCCAACTTTTCAAAAGTAATGTAGTGATAAAAAATTCTTATTCGCCGAGCCTTTTTTCCAAGCCAGCAAATTTATCATACTCTCAAACCCGCGAGTTATCCACAAATAAAAGAAGAAAAAACTATTTATTATAGTCGTTTATAATCAACAGGTTAGCTCTTTTTTGCTTACTAATTGTACGCTTTTTATAAAACATAGGTTGAATAACCTCAGCTGTGGATAACCTGTTAATATCTTTTTAGGAAGGTGTGGGAAAATGCTCAAATTGCCTTTAGCTGCTGCCTTTACTCTTTTTCTATTCATGCTATTACCGGTGACTAAGAACTAAATAAAATTAACTCCTACAGATAGAATCTAAGGCGGAAAATTACCAAACCCTCGATTAAATCTGGAAACTGCTACTGGATCGCAAAAGTCTATGGTTTCCAGGTTGAATTAAGTGCCACATTTCAATAGAATGGGCCCCTTTTTCTGACCGGGAACCACATTAACCCCGATGGTTATATGTGGTTTTCAGCTTACATATATCTGGAACATGACTATGAAAAGAACATTTCAGCCCAGCGTCCTGAAACGCAAGCGTACCCATGGTTTCCGCGCTCGCATGGCTACCAAGGGTGGCCGCCACGTATTGAACCGCCGTCGCGCGAAAGGTCGCAAGCGCCTGTCAGCCTAAAGTGGTGTGATTGGGTGAGCGAGCAATCAGCTAACGCCAGTTTCGGCAAAGCCAGGCGCCTACTCAATGCCAAAGATTACAGCCGGGTTTTCGACGGCGCCGAGGTGCGAGCCTCACACAAGCACTTGTTGCTTCTGGCAAAAAAAAATATCGGGCCCTGGCATCGTCTGGGTTTGGTTATAGCCAAAAAAAATGTTCGACTAGCTGTACAACGCAATCGAATAAAACGGGTAGCTCGGGAGTTTTTCCGTACCTTGCCGCCGAGTGAGACGCCCCTGGATGTTGTTTTCCTTGCTCGTCGTGGTATTGGCCAGTTGGATAATTCCGAGCTATCTACTATATTGCAGCAGCAGTGGCAGAAACTGGTTCGCCACGCTTCCAAACTAGAATCGAGCACCAACCGGGACTCCTAATGCGTCGCTTGTTTATTTTTCTGATCTCCTGCTACAAAGCCTGCCTGAGCCCGTTCCTGGGTAACAATTGCCGGTTTTATCCAAACTGCTCCACCTACGCCCAGGATGCAATTTCTACGCACGGAGTACTAAAAGGAAGCTATATTGCACTGCGCCGACTGGCCAGATGCCACCCCTGGCACGAGGGCGGTATCGACCTCGTGCCCCCCTGCCCGCACTCACACTAAGAATACATAGACACTATTATGGATTTGCAACGCTCTCTGCTCATCGGCGCTATTGCCGTACTGTCCGTCATGCTGCTCACCGAATGGGTGAATTTCAAGGACGCCAAATCTGTAACTGCGTCCCAGGAAACATCCCGCTTGACAGGCAACATAGGCGATACGCCACCCCCAGTGTCTGAGCTGGAGGTTGAAACACCAGTGGCCATAGAAGATATACCATTGGGGCCAGAGGCGGCCGGCACAGCCAACGACACGCTGGAAACCCCGGTGGCAAACAGCGGCCATATCATTCAGGTGCGCACCGATGTGCTACAACTGGCCATTGATTTACAAGGTGGCGATATCATCGAATTAGCTCTGCCCAAATACCTCGAAAAGCAAGACGACCCCAATGTCCCCTTTGTACTTCTGGAGCAAAACCAGCTACTCACCTATATCGCTCAAAGTGGACTTATCGGCACTGATGGTATCGATAAAAACGCTCGTGCTACCTACACTGCAAGCGCGCCACGCTTTGATATGGGTGATAGTGATGACTCACTTACAGTAGACTTGATATGGCAGGATGACACCAACGTGAAAATCACCAAGCGCTTTACCCTGCGCCGCGGTGACTATCTGATTGATGTTGACTACCTGGTAGAAAACAATAGCAGTGCCGGATGGCAGGCAAACCTATTCGGTCAGATCAAGCGCGGCAGCGGCCCGCCACCTTCTTCCGAAACTACCAGCATGGGTATGAAACCCTTCCTTGGGGTCGCTATTACACAACCAGACGATCGCTTTACCAAATTTACTTTCAAGGATCTTGAGGAGGAACCGTTCAAGGTGAAGTTACCGGGTGGCTGGATAGCCATGATCCAACACTATTTCCTCAGCGCCTGGATTCCTAACCTGGAACAAACCCACTCCTTCAGTGGCAGAGTGACCCGTGGCGGTTTCAATATTGCCGGGTTCACCACCCCGGCACTGGTATTGGACCCTGGTCAATCGGGAACGATTGGCGCCGGGTTCTATGCCGGCCCCAAGGATCAGTACCGCCTGGAAGAAATATCTCCCTACCTGGAATTAAGTGTTGATTACGGTTGGCTGTGGTGGATCGCTCAACCGTTGTTCTGGCTACTAACAAAAATACACGCACTGGTAGATAACTGGGGTGTCTCTATCATCTTGCTAACAGTACTGGTCAAGGGTGCCTTCTTCAAGCTCTCCGCAGCTAGTTATAAATCCATGGCGAACATGCGCCGCGTACAACCGAAGTTGACTGACATCCGAGAACAGTTCACCGATGACAAGCAGAAACAGTCCCAAGCCATGATGGAGCTCTACCGCAAAGAGAAAATCAACCCCATGGGTGGTTGCCTCCCCATTCTGGTGCAGATGCCGGTATTTATCGGGCTCTACTGGATGTTGATGGAGAGTGTGGAATTGCGCCATGCGCCGTTTATATTGTGGATTGAAGATTTGTCAGTGATGGATCCCTATTTCGTACTACCGCTGATGATGGGTTCCAGCATGTATTTCATGCAAAAACTCAACCCTCCACCCGCGGATCCCATGCAGGCCAAGATCATGCAGTGGATGCCGGTGATGTTCACTTTCTTCTTCCTGTGGTTCCCGGCGGGGCTGGTTCTGTACTGGGTTGTTAACAACCTGTTGTCCATGACCCAGCAGTTTGTCATCACGAGGCAGATCGAGGCAGCGGCCGCCAAGTCCTGAAAATACCTGACTGTGTATTGCAGGAGAAGGTTTTTTTCGCCATGACCCAACCCTCCGCTCTCGATGGAGATACCATTGCTGCAATTGCCACCGCTCCAGGGCGGGGCGGCGTTGGTATCATCCGTATTTCCGGCGTGATGGCCCAGGAGATTGGCGAAACGATCACCAGACAGGATCTCAGCCCTCGCCACGCTCATTTCTCCTCTTTTCATAACGCTGCCGGAAACCTGCTGGATTCCGGCATCACCCTGTTTTTCCCCGGTCCCCATTCTTTTACCGGGGAGGACGTTGTGGAGTTACAGGCACACGGCGGCCCGGTGATTCTGGATCTATTATTAAAAGAAGCCTGTAGGCTGGGCGCACGACAGGCCAGGCCCGGGGAATTTTCACAACGGGCCTACCTCAATAACAAGATCGATCTGGCCCAGGCAGAAGCCATTGCCGACTTGATCAACAGCACCACAGAAAAAGCCGCACTCAATGCCAGCCGCTCTTTGCAGGGCGAATTCTCCCGCAAGATCGATGAGCTGGTCGCCAGAGTAACCAGGTTGAGAGTTTATGTGGAGGCCGCTATTGATTTTCCTGAAGAAGAAATCGACTTCATTGCAGATGGCGAGGTGAAGGAGCAACTACAGGGCATTATTGATCAACTTCAAGCCGTATTAAAAGAAGCCAGGCAAGGCAGCCTGATGCAGGAGGGGATGAAGCTGGTGATCGCCGGGAAACCCAATGCAGGTAAATCCAGCTTGTTAAATGCCCTGTCCGGCCAGGACACGGCCATTGTGACGGCAATAGAAGGTACGACACGGGATGTGCTACGCGAGCATATACAGATCGACGGCATGCCCCTGCATATCGTAGACACGGCCGGCCTCCACGACAGTACTGACGAGATAGAACAGGAAGGTATCCGCCGCGCCTGGCGGGAGATAGCGTCTGCAGATCACATCTTACTGGTAGTGGATGACAGCACCACAGCGGGCCGGGACATGCATGCCAACACCATTTGGCCAGAAAAGGACCAGCATCTCACCAGGGATATCCCGGTTAGTATCGTTCAAAATAAATGCGACCTGTCCGGGTGCGAACCCGTTATCGACAGTAGCCAGGACTGCACGATTATTCACCTTTCGGCAAAAACAGGGGCGGGTATGAAGCTGCTGACACAACACCTTAAATCCTGCATGGGTTATGAAGACAGTGGTGAGGGCAGCTTTAGTGCCCGGCGCCGTCACCTGCAATCACTAGAGGGCGCGGGAGACTACCTGCAAGCGGGTCAGCGTCAACTATTACAGGCGGGAGCGGGTGAGTTATTGGCTGAAGACCTGCGTCTGTGCCAGAGCAGCCTGGGAGAAATTACTGGAGCTATCAGCAGCGATGAACTACTCGGGGAAATATTTTCCAGCTTCTGTATTGGCAAGTAAATCTTCCTACACCGCATACCCTTAAGACACTCACTGCCTATCCACAGCTAATCCATGATTTTCCCATTTATCGACAGGCGGATAAGAATTAATCCACAGGGCTTACCCTGAAGCACCTGCTACTGGCAGCTCTTGTGGAAAAATCCTGCAGAGGTATTGTATGAACGCAGGGATAAATCTGCTTTAAAATTGCTTTTTATTACACGCGATTAATCTATCCACAAATCAGGGGTATTTATCCACGGGAAAAACACCTCTTTTCACCGTCGCCTACAGGGTTTCTGCACCCACTTATACTTGGCGTATCTCGTTGTTTTTAAAAAGAAAATAGATGATGTACACAGAGGAAGAGGGTACTAATAATAATAACAACAATAATCCTTATATATATTCATATATATATACTTACTTAAGGAAACCCTAATTAATGTCATTCCCGATAACGCTCTCTTCGCTGAAGGAAGCGTAGTGATTTTACTGTTTTGCCATTAACCCCACGCTCCCCACTTTCTTGAACACATCGCGTGAGACCGTGATACGCTGTTTAGCGGAAATCGACTGAAGATGTGTGAAAACTCGACCAGTGACGGAGGAGACAGTGATGCCCGACCCGAAGTCTAGTAAGACTGCCGTCTTTCTGAAGATAACTCCATGGTAAAAACCTCCACTCACTATGTCGCAGCGCTAGTTCGTCACGCGCACCGTCTCGGTTTGGATGTGGACAGCCTTCTTGTAGAGGCACAAATCCCCCCGGAACTTGCTGATATTGAGAACCAATGGATCGACAATTGCCGATTGACTGCCCTGTTAAAAATATTATGGCGAGAGACCAACGACGAGACTATCGGCATCGGTGTGGAGCCGATGCGTATGGGGAGTTGGGCGCTGGCATGTGATTATATGTTGACAGCGGAAAATCTTGGGGAACTGTATCGACGAGGTGAGCGTATTTATTCCTACATTCCCCCGGAATCCATGGGCATTGAATTCTCAGTTGAGGAGGATACCGCTACAGTGGCAATAAGTTGTTATACCGGGGATCGAGATCCGGATCGCTACCTGGTGGAACTCATGGGCGTTGTCTGGCATCGCTTTCCCTGCTGGGCAATCGATGAATATATTCCATTGCAACAGGTATCTTTCAGCTACCCGGAGCCCCGGCACAACTGGTTTTATGAGGAATTATTCCAGTGTGACGTAGCCTTTGGGCAGCCCTTCCACGGATTTACCTTCAACAGGAAATATCTTGCCAGACCAATCCGGCGTGGCAAAAAAGAGTTGGAGGCCTGGCTGCGGGATTCCCCGGCGGATCTGTTGTATCTGCCGGGCCGGGACGCCACGGTAAATACGTATATCAGGCAGGAGTTGATGCAAGAGTTGCAGGAACGTATGCGATTTCCTTCTTTTGATGATATTTGTGAGTCCCTGCACATGAGCTCACAGGTAGTGCGTCGGCGTCTGGCAGAAGAGGGCACTTCCTACCAGAAAATCAAGGACGGGGTACGATCCGCTCTCGTCAAGGAGCTATTGGCCAAGCCTGATGTGGCTATTTCTGGTATTGCCGAGCGAGCCGGTTTTACTGAACCGGCTGCCTTGAGCCGCGCTTTCAAGAAGTGGACTGGCCTTACACCTGCCCAGTACCGCGAATACAAGATCAACAAAACCACCCACCGGTAATACTTTAAGCTTCCGGAAATCGCGGTATCACTCTGTAATGTCAAACGGGTCCTGGTATCGAGAGTCAGTTAGCCGCTTTATCCAATTAGCGTATCCAGAGTTTTTTCCAGTAAACCCATGCTTTCCCCGATTAACTCATCAGTGATGGTCAGCGGTGGCAGGAAACGAATCACGTTGCCACGGATGCCACAGGAGAGCAGAATCAATCCATTACGAGCGGCTTCATCCACCACCGCCCTGGTCAGCTCTGGGTCGGGCTGGCTGGCATCACCTTTGTGAACCAATTCCATGGCAATCATTGCGCCCAGATTTCGGATGTCGCCAATTTTTTGGTGGAACCTCGATTGTAATGTATTGAGTCGGGAAACTATGCTCTCTCCCACACGGATAGCGCGCTCGCATAATTGTTCTTCCTCGATGACCTCCAACACTGCCACAGCCGCCGCGCAACTGATGGGCGATCCACCGTAAGTACCGCCCAACCCCCCGGGATGAGGGGCGTCCATTATCTCGGCCTTGCCCACCACAGCGGCAAGGGGGAAACCGCCTGCGATCCCTTTGGCCATGGTCATTAGGTCTGGTTCGATATCAACGTGCTCACTGGCGAACATTTTACCTGTACGAGCAAAGCCGGTCTGGATTTCGTCACAGATCAACAGGATACCGTGCCGGTCACAGAGCCTACGCAGTGCCTGCATGAAGTCCGCAGGAGCCTGGTAGAATCCACCTTCGCCCTGGACCGGCTCGATAATAATTGCAGCAACCCGGCATGGGTCAATTTCAACGGTGAACAGCATGGATAGGCTCTTAAGAGACTCCTCTATAGACACACTGTGATAGGCATTGGGAAAAGGGACATGGTAAATTTCACCAGGGAACGGCCCAAACTGCGCCTTATAAGGTGCGACCTTGCCGGTCAGTCCCATAGTCAAGTTAGTGCGGCCATGGAAGCTGCCATGAAAAGCTATCACTCCTGTACGGCCGGTGTGGGCACGTGCGATCTTGATACTGTTTTCCACGGCTTCAGCACCAGTTGTAAGCAAAATGGTTTTTTTGGGCGTGTCTCCGGGAGTGGTGGCGTTGAGCTTTTCCGCCAGTTCCACTGCGCAGGCATAAGGCGTTACTGTCAAGCAGGTGTGGCTGAATTTTTCCAACTGGGCCTGTACCGCGGCTTGAACCCTGGGGTGGTTGTGGCCAGTGTTAACCACTGCGATGCCGCTACCGAGGTCAATATAGCGGTTACCTTCCACATCCCAGAGTTCGGCGTTCAGGGCTTTTTCGATAAAAGCGCTGGTAATAGTACCCTGGCCACGCGCGAAGGCTTTATTTTTTCGTGCTTGCAGGGATTTGTTGTTCACTGGTGTACCTCGTCACTCTGTTTTCTGATGAACTACGCCCATCTCTCAGAAAGACTTGAATTCCATCTGGGACAATTGGAAAAACTCTTCAACGATCTTCAGCGCTTTGTTTTCGTCGAATGCTTTACACGTATAAATAATTAAAGAGATAAAGCCAGATAACTCCCATGTGTATAGCGCAACACCTGACTCAATCAGCGGTATGAAGGCCTCGATGCCCTGGTTTTCCGGTTTACCTTGCCCAATTGAGGAGTTGACTATCGCATCACCGGCGGCGTTTGCTTCTAAACCGGACAATAGCGCGTCAAAGAACTGGTGAACCGTTTCGACGTGCACTTCAATTTCGTACTTTCCCTCAATTAATAATCTCTGGCGGAATACTTCTGGCGCCAAGTTTTTCATCTATCTCTCCTCAATGTAACCGGCTCCATTAGCAACCTTAATTGGAGTCAGGTATCAGAAAATGTGCCCTGGCGATGGCATTGGGCTTATCGCTCTGTTCCTGCCAGGCATTGATACTGATATTGGCTATAAGCCGGCCCTGTCGGCTCAGTGTGCATTGTGCGTAGGTATTGCGCAATCGCGCAGGGCGCAGATAATCCAGGGAGAAGTTGATGATCTTGGGTACTGAAGGATCATCCATTTTGGCTATTAGATGAAAGATGGCCGCCTGCTCCATAAATGCCCCCACTACACCGCCGTGAATAGCCGGCAGGACCGGGTTGCCGATGATTTTTTTGTCTTTGGGCAGGATGAACAGGATCTCGTTGCCGTGAACCTCCGCTTTGATGCCGAGGTAGGCGGCGTAGGGCACCTTCTTCAACCACAGTTGCAGTGAGTCGGCATTGGGCTCGTGGAGTATCAGCTCTGACAGTGTCATTGTTGCTGTGCCCCGGCCTGATCTATGGGCGCTATCTCATCGAATTCCAGTTTCGGTATCAGTAGCCAGCTGCCGGTGGCTCTGGCGATGGGTTTTTCCCTGGATTCACAGTAGGCAAAGCCTTCGACGAACAACACTCTGCGGGTTACTTTATAAACTCTGGCCACGGCGAAAATATCTTTGCCTGGAGGCGCCGTACCCAGGTGATCGATGCGCAGATCCAGAGTTGGTATCAAGGCGGGGCCCAAAGAATCATGACAGATGCCTGCGGTACTAAGAGTCTGGTCCAGCAATACAGTAAGTGCACCACTGTGGATTGTCCCGGTTTCGGGGTTACCCACCAGTTCATCCCGGTAGGGAAGGCGCAGGGTCAGCTCTTCGCCGTCGATACTTTCCAGGCAGATTCCCTGAAGCACCCCGTGAGGAATTAATTCACACACCTCATTTATCATCAGGGCTTTTTTACTGGAGGAGTGCTTCGGCAAGAGAACCTCGGTATTCTAGGTAACTTTCAATAATAACGATCTGGAAGGAAAATGCTAATAGATGGGAGGGGATTGGACCCTCTGGGAGATTAACCCACTCCCGGAAAACCCCTTTTTGGGGTTCCCGGGGCAGGTTTGTAAGTACCTACAGCAGTGGGGCGATCACCAGGCTGACGATAGCCATCACATTGATCAGAATGTTCATGGCGGGGCCGGAGGTATCCTTGAACGGATCGCCCACGGTGTCGCCCACGACAACGGCAGTGTGAGTCTCTGAGCCCTTGCCTCCCAGATTGCCTTTTTCCACGTATTTCTTGGCGTTATCCCAGGCGCCGCCGGCGTTGGCCATCATCAGTGCCATCAGGACACAGGCCAGCAGGGCGCCAGCAAGCATACCGCCCAGAGAGGCGGCGCCGAGGCCAAAACCAACCACTACCGGAGCCATGACCGCAATTGTGCCGGGGAGAATCATGCGGCGCAGGGCGGCGGTGGTGGCGATATCGACACATTTGGCCGTATCAGGCTCTGCGGTGCCCTCCAGCAAGCCGGGAATTTCCCGGAACTGGCGGCGGATTTCATTGATCATATCGAAGGCCGCTTCACCCACCGCGGTCATGGTGATAGCAGCGATCAGGAACGGAATGGTGCCGCCGATGAACATGCCCACCAACACCGGGGGGTCGGTTATCACCAGTGAGAAGTCCGCATGGTGCACCTGCACGGTTTCCACGAAGGCGGCGATGATGGCCAGGGCCGCCAATGCGGCGGCGCCGATGGCGAAACCCTTGCCGATGGCCGCGGTGGTGTTCCCCACCTCGTCCAGGCCGTCGGTGATGGCACGGGTCTTTTCCCCCATACCGGCCATTTCGGCGATACCGCCGGCATTGTCCGCTACCGGGCCGTAGGCATCGATTGCCATGGTGATGCCCACAGTGGCCAGCATGCCCACCGCGGCGATGCCCACGCCGTACAGGCCGGACAGTTCGGTAGAGATATAAATAATGGCGGCGAGGCACAGGATGGGCAACACGACAGATTGCATACCCACCGCCAGCCCGGTGATCATTACCGTGGCCGGGCCGGTTTCACCGGATTTGGCGATCCTCTTCACGGGTGTGGAACCGGTGTAGTACTCAGTGATCAGGCCGATCGCGACACCGCCCACGGCGCCGCTGACTACCGACCACCAGACGTTGGAGGGCAGGCCCATGGCGTCGATCAGGAACCAGGCGGCGATAGCGAATAGCACCGGGGCGAGCAGGGTGCCGGCGCGCAGGGCGGCCTCAGGAGCGGCGTGGGACCTGGCGCGCACGATGCCGATACCGCAAATCGACGCCAGCAATCCGATGCTGGCCAGGGCCAGCGGCAGGAACATCATGCCGGCGCGGGATTCTATACTCATGGTGGAGGCGATGGCGATGCAAGCGATCATGGCGCCGCAGTAGGATTCGAAAATATCCGAGCCCATACCGGCGATATCGCCGACATTGTCTCCCACATTGTCGGCTATGACGCCGGGGTTGCGCGGATCGTCTTCCGGGATACCCGCTTCTATCTTGCCTACCAGGTCGGCGCCGACATCGGCGCTCTTGGTGAAAATACCACCGCCGACTCGGGAGAACAGGGCCACCGTGGACGCCCCCATACCAAAACCGTGGATGGCGTGGACGGTTTCCGGGTCACCGCCAAAATACCAGTACAGGCCGCCGAGGCCGATCAGACCCAGTGAGGCGACCAGCAGGCCCATGACAGAGCCGCCGTAGAAGGCGATGGACAATGCCTCACTCTGGCCGTGATTGTGGGCCGCCACAGCGGTGCGAACATTGGCCTTGGTGGCGGAGAACATGCCCAGGTAGCCGGCTGTGGCGGAGGACACTGCCCCTACCACGAAAGCGAGGGCGGTATTGAAACCCAGGGGTGATACGAAGATGGCCACCACCAGCACCAGGGAGAAAATGCCCAGCATTTTGTACTCGCGGTGCATGAAGACCATGGCGCCGAGTTGTATCTGGTCGCCGATTTTTTTCACCACACCGTCGCCAAAGTTATGGCGGCTCATGATGTGATAGATGATAAAAGCGACGGCCAGACCGGCGAAACCCAGGATGGGAGGTATTATAAAATAGTCGTGCATGGGTGATCTCAACTCGTTATTAATGGACGGTGTGCATGCTACCTAACTTCCGGTGACAAGGGAAATCCACTAGCAATGGGCACAGCTTTTACCGAATGCCGTTGTGGCCCTGTCTCCGGTGACTGGCTTTATGTTGGAGCACTAGCCTCAAACACAAAATGGATAGTGATGCTATGCTGGGCGCAAATGGTACACATGTTCTGTCCCCGACTCATAGGGGCTTGTAACGGCAGGGATGAGGTCGGGAAATTTATTGAGAAGGTAGACCGTATTTTTACCCAAGTGGGAATAAAACTATGAAGAAGCGGGATGGCAACTTTTCAAGAGATACAGGTCTGAGTATCTACTATCACTACTGGGAGCCGGATGCCCGGCCCAGGGCGTTAATCCTGCTGGTCCACGGCGCCGGTGAGCATTGCGCCCGCTATGAACACCTTGCGTGTTATTTGACAGATCATGGCTATGCGGTCGCCGCCCTTGATCATCCCGGGCACGGCAGGTCCGGGGGCACCCCTGGTCACGTGGAGAGATTTGACGACTACCTGGAAACCCTGCACGCATTCCATCAGCAGGTTGTGGCAGATTTTTCCGGTGTACCGCAAATTCTGCTGGGTCATAGTATGGGCGGGTTGATCAGCAGCCTCTACCTGTTGCAGCACCAGGAGGACTTCATCGGCTGTATCCTGTCCGGGCCGGCCATCAAGACGGACATAGAGCCCGGCATACTGCAGATGTACCTGATCCGTTTTCTCTCAGCGGTGCTGCCACAAGTAGGCGTTTTACAACTGGATGCCACCGGCGTCAGCCGCGACCCCGCCGAGGTGGAGAAATATGTGAACGACCCGCTGGTGTTTCACGGCAAGATGTCGGCGCGCAAGGTGTCCGAGCTTTTCAAAGCGATGCAGCATATCCAGGCCAACGCAGGAAAAATCACCTTGCCCATGTTGTTACTGCACGGCGGAGATGATGCCATGGCTGCAGCGGAGGGTTCGCGTTTCCTGCACAGCCGAATCAGCTCCACCGATAAGATCCTGAAGATTTATCCCGGCCTATACCATGAAATTTTTAATGAGCTGGAACAGGAGGAGGTATTCGCCGATGTACTGGCCTGGTGTAATGAGAGGATGGCGGCGGCCTGAACGACCCAGGAAACAGACGGCCCCGGAATCACTCGTCGCAGTACACCAGGTTCACCAGCGCATCGAAACGACGACACCGCCACCCTTGCTGTCGATCCAGGGCACCAGCTGTACCTTGTCATTGAAGGCATCAGTGAAAAACCAGCCACTGAGCCCACCAATTGCTGCACCGGCGACCACGTCGTACCAATGGTGCTGTCTGGCGCGCTCACGTGCAATGCCGGTAAGTGTGGCTACAGCGTAAGCCGGGAAACCCGCCTGCCAGCCATAGCGGCGATAAAGGGTGGTCGCCGAGGCAAACGCGTTGGCGGTGTGCCCGGAGGGGAAGCTGTCGTCATCACTGTTGTCCGGGCGCTCCTCGTCCACCAGGGTCTTGCCAACCAGCGTAACACCCGTGGCAGTACCGATGCTGTAAGCCGCCTGGCGCATGCCCTCCCAGTCATTACGTGCCGCTGGTAGCACCAGGGCCGTACCGATCAGGCTGATTACGCCAACATCACTGATGTCTTCCCAGGAGTTGTCGCTTATCGCATTGGCCGAAGGGGTGATACCTGTTGTCAGCAATAGTGCTGTTAATAAGTGATGAAATTTCATGGTCATGTCCTTCATCGCAACTAAAGATATATCAAGCGCTTTTGGCCGAATTAATGCGACCAATACCGTATGGTCGCATTAATTCGGTCCTACATTTCCCTGTGGGGCGGAATACATTCTACCTCGGACAAAAAGGAACTAGGCTCTATGACCTGTCATAGCCATGCTCAGTTAAGGTCTGTGTTACCGCCGCTTTAGCTGCTGCCACTACCTCGGCCAATGGCTGGGTGGCATCAATTTCAGTGATGGGGGCGCCATTGAAAGTCAGCTGTGGTATGTTCCTGATTTTCCTTTCGAGACCTTCTCGGCTATGATCCGGCTTACGAGCAAAGGCGGTATCGATGTCGACATTGAGCCGAATCACAAGGTCGGGTCGGTAACTGGTCATCCACTCGAAGGCAGCCTGCTCGCGTTGGGCCAGCCACCTCACAAAACGATTCCCCTGTGCTGCCACAGACATGTCGGTACTATCGGAGGTGCCGGGAATATCCAGCTGTGGATAACGGTCTGCAATGATAATCAGGCCTTTCTGCCGTAACGCCATCATCCGGCGAAAGCGCCGCACGCGCTTCAGCGTGAATGCAGACATCACAATTGCGGGGAAAGTGTCAGGTGCTTTATTTACAGTGCGTGATTTATGGACGGTAGAGGCTTTGCGCGCGATGAAGCGCCCGAGAAATTTGCCGACCAAGGGCAGTTTGGAGATCGAGCGGCCGGTGTTGCCCTGCTGCTTTCCCAGGTGGGTAATTGCGGCAGGCCCGTAGCCCCTGGCCCAGGCCAGAATCTCCTCGCTGACGGTGGATTTTCCAGACCCATCGCAACCGACAATAGCGATCAGGGGCGGCAGTGTTGAAGGTTTTACTGGCATTGGGAAATCCCACCAAAAGTGTTGGGCTCGCGGCGCAAGCTGCTGTGGTTGATCGTCTATCCTAACATCGATACCGCCTGAATGTAGTACCAGACCAGGCTGTTGGCAAGCCTCTTTCATGGCGAGTAAAGCTGAATAAAAAACCGTTGGTGTTCTGTATGTGGTCATTGTGTGTGCGTGGAAAACTGTCGTAAACTGGCCGCCCGGTATAAGGCTCTTGGTTGGCAGGCGTGCGACGTTCATACCCATTACCCTCACAACTCCTTCCCCGTGTTATTGCCGTTACTGGTTGTGATGGGGCGGGTAAGTCGACATTGAGTGAGGATTTAATCACTCACTTGCACGACGAGGGGCCTATCGAGTGGCTCTACCTCGGGCAGTCCTCGGGTAACATCGCCCGGTGGATAAAAGCCCGGCCGGTCATTGGGCCAGCGCTGGAGCGCTACCTGGTTGGTAAGGCGGACCGGGCCCACAGTGTGAAGACCACGGCCCCGGACACCGCTACGACACTGGTAATCTATATACTTTCGCATTGGCGTGCGCACAAATTTCGCCGCATGCTACGGCTCAATCGTCGTGGTGTTTTGGTCATTACCGATCGCTACCCGCAGGCCGAAGTGCCGGGTTTTCACTTCGATGGTGCGGGCCTCGGTGCGGTTAACGCTGAAAGCTGGCTTGGGCGCAAGCTGGCGGCGCGCGAGCAACGACTCTACCAGTGGATGGCAAGCTATGTACCGGCACTGGTTATCCGGCTCAATATCGACGCTGACACCGCCCATTTGCGCAAGCCAGATCACAAGCTGTCGATGCTGCGAGACAAGGTAGCCGTACTTCCAGGCCTGCACTTCAATGGTGCACGCATCCTTGATCTCGACGGCCGGGACCCCTACGAACAGGTATTGGATACAGCGTTGAGCACTGCCAGGGCGGCTCTTAAGATACCCGAGCGCTGATCCGGCATTTTTGGGCAACATTTCGTGCCGCCATCATGCTAGACTCATGCCATAATATCAATCTGAGGGCATCATGCCTGAATTCATTGCCCGCACAGGTGAGCAGCAAGTTCGGCTTACCGGGGTTTTCGCAGTTGTTGGTTGTGACGGCACCGGCAAAACAACACTGACAGAAGATTTGCTGGCCAGGCTGCGCGACCAGGGCCCCGCAAAACGGCGTTATCTTGGCCTGGTTTCGGGCGAAACTGGCGACAAGATCAAAAGCCTGCCTTTTATAGGGGTCAGGCTCGAGAATCATCTTCATACCAAAGCGAACCGGGCACTGGATATGGAGAAGAAATTACCCGGTACCGGCACAGCGCTTATCATGTATATGCTTTCATTGCTGCGCACGGTGCGGCTATGGCGGATCATGCGTCTCTCGCGGCGCGGTGTACAGGTCATCGCAGACCGCTACCCGCAGGTGGAGGTCCCCGGTTTTCACTACGACGGTCCGGGTCTGACTGTCAACCGCACCGATAATTGGCTGGTGCGTAACCTGGCGGTACGTGAGCAGAAGCTGTACGAATGGATGGCAGCGCAAAAACCCACGCTGGTGATTCGCCTCAACATCGATGCCGATACTGCACATGCACGCAAACCCGACCATGATATCGCTGAGTTAGTTGACAAAATTTCGGCGATATCCCGCATGAACTTCAATGGCACAAAAATTTGTGAAATTGACGCCTGTAACCCTTATCCACAGGTACTGGAAGC
>QNFS01000029.1 GCA_003646415.1 Gammaproteobacteria bacterium | reverse complement strand
CATCAGGGTGCCGGGCTTGGCCCGGAAATTCTGTACGATAACCTCCTGCAGGTGACCGTGGCGTTGATGGACCTCGCGCAGCGCCAGCAGGGACTCAATGCGCTCACGACGGGTTTCACCAATACCGATAAGAATGCCCGAGGTGAAAGGCACACCCGCCTGTCCGGCCAACTCCAGCGTCTGCAGGCGCTGGACCGGATCCTTGTCAGGAGAGCCATAGTGCGGCATACCCTTGCCACACAAGCGCGTTGACGCGGACTCCAGCATGATGCCCATCGAGGCGCTCACCTGGCGCAGTCCGGCGATTTCCTGCGCACTCATGCAGCCCGCATTGATATGCGGCAGCAACCCGGTCTCCGCCAGCACCCGGGACGCCACCTCTTTGACATAATCGAGTGTACTGGCAAAACCCATTTCCTGCAGGGCGCGCCTGGCCGCACTGTAGCGCAACTCGGGTTTTTCTCCCAGGGTAAACAGGGCTTCCTGGCAGCCCATTGCGGCGCCCTGGCGACAGAGCGCCAGTACCTCATCGACAGGCATAAAGGCCTGCTCTATCTTTTTGGGGGTGCGCGCGAAGGTGCAGTAATGGCAGACATCACGGCACAGATGCGTCAACGGGATAAACACCTTGCGGGAATAAGTCACGACATTGTAGTGGCCGCGATCACGCAGCATCCCCGCCACTTCGGACAATGCCGCCGTGTCGTCGCAATCCGCCAGACCCAGTGCCTGGTGATCACCCGGGATGTGTCCCTGCAACAGACGCTCCCGTAAAGACTGCCACGCCACCATCAGTTCGCTACTCCCTTGTCCATATCCCGGGCGCCATCCAGCGTTGCCAGGGCCAATTCTACCCGCGCTCCCAGCCCGCTGCCACATAACAGATCAAATGTCTCGCCGGCGGTCTCATCTTCCAGCGCCGACATTAGCAGTTTCATGTCCCGGGAGTCATCCACATCCAGTGCGATACCCGATCTTCGCAGAACTTGCACTGGCACACCACTACTGCGCGCAGATGCCTGATGCCTGGCGCAACTATCTACACCAAAACAGAACTGTGGCATGCTGCCACGGGTGAATGCCAGCAGGTTGGTTCCCGTCCCCGCCAGATCGCAAGCAATCACCAGCCCTGCCAGTTGCCGCTGACAGCGCAATACCGCCGAGATATCCGCCGCCGCTAATAGCGGCAGGTCTCCATGCAGGACCAATAACGGCTCTTCGTCGTCCGTCAACAGCTGCGCACTGGCCGCCTGTACCACCGGGTTCAGCCCGCTGCAGCCCAGGGAACTTTCATCCCAGTAGTCGATATCGTACCTGGCTGCCAGCAGACCGGCGCCAGGGTCATCGGAGACCAGAGTGACCCGCACAATGTCTTTATGGCGAGACAGCACCGACAGAACATCTTCCACCATCGCCTGGGCCAGGGCTCGCCGCTCAGAAGGGCGCAACAGCCCGGCCAGGCGCGACTTGGCCTGGACCAGGTCCTTCAGGGGAACCAGTGCCTGTGCCATCTATTGAGCCTCGCCCAATTGCAGGGTAAAACGCGCCAGGCGCTGTTTGTCTTCCCTGCTTTTCATTACCGTGGATGTGACCGCCACACCAACCCCGAGTTTGCCTATCTCGTCTGCCATTGTAGCGTCACTGTCGTCGATAACGAAATAGTCCAACAGTCGCGGATACCGGGTGCAATAGTGCTGCGCAACGCCCAGCGCCGTGACCGGCACCCCCAACTCCGCCATCATCTTGGCGGCGGGGCCCTTGATAGCCTGGCCGGCCACAATGGGGGATACCAGTACCACCGGTGCCGGGTTATCCCGCAGCGCCAGCCACAAACCCGGAACCTGCAGGATTGGGTCGACACTGACAAAGGGGTTAGAGGGGCATATCACCACGCTAGAAAATGCCTTGTCATGTAGCAGGCGCATCGTGTCACGATTGGGGCGCGCCGCCGATATACCCTCGAAGCTGAATCCGGTTACCGCCGGCTCACACCGCTCCCGCACAAAATAATGTTGAAAGGCCAGGTCTTCCCCGACACAGTGGACGGTGGTACGCACCGACTCCTCAGTCATGGGGTGCACATGAGTGAGAACGCCCAACCGCCGCGCCAGGCCAGCGGTGACTTCCCCCAGGCTTTTACCCTGTTTCAGCTGCCGGGTGCGCCACAGGTGAGTGGCCATATCCTTGTCGCCCAGCCGGAACCAGGTCTCACCGCCCAGGCGCTGCAGGGCCTCCATGGTACTGAAGGTCTCACCCGCCAGACCCCAGCCAAGCTTCTCATTGGCCAACCCGGAGAGTGTATATAACAGGGTGTCTATATCGGGGCTGATATGCAGACCCAAATGCTCGAAATCGTCGCCTGTGTTGACCAGCACATGCAGTTGGCCGGGGGTCAACTCATCCGCCAGGCCCAGAGCCAGTTTGGCGCCACCCACACCACCGGACAGGGCCAATATGCTATTTTGCACGCGGTTCATCAGCGGAACATATCCGTGGCTTTGTCCCGAATAAGTCCGCCAGAGCCGCCCTCAGCCTGTTTCAGGCCCGCACCACGCGCCAACACTACCGGACACGCCTGTGCTGCCTGCCCCATCACCAGGGACGCACCGGCCGCCAGTTCATCGGCCACGGCAGGTTCAGTGGCTTCCAGCACATTGCCGAACAGATCCCGCTCCCCAATCTGGTTGTTTACCGGCGCCAGGCCGGCGGTGCCGATGGCCTGGCCTATGGTGCCATTGCGCCATGCGCGGCCCATGCTGTCATTGATAATCACCTGAGGGGCAACTGTGCTCTGCAGCGCCAGGGCCTGACTCAACGCCTGCGCTGACCGGTCCGGATCTTCAGGTAGCAATAACACCCGCGGGTCATCGTGGTCATTGCAAATATTGGATTTGTCGATACCGGCGTTAGCATGCACGTAACCGTTGCGGTGCTCAACTATAATCACCCCGGGCGCGACCCGGACCACCTCAGCGCTCTCGCGCAGGATCAGTTCCACCTGCCGGGGATCTTTATCCGCCTTTGAGGCCAGCGCCAGGGCTTCGGGGCCTGCGGTAACGTCCGCCAGGCGCACATAACGCCCCTCCGCCTTGGACACAATTTTCTGTGCGACCACCAGCACGTCCCCCGCCTGTAGCACCAGGCCATTGTCACCCAGAGAAGCAATAATCAGCTGTGCCAGGTCGTCACCCGGTTGCACCAGGGGGAAGCCTTCGAGGGGAATAAGTTCCAGCCGGGCTGTCATCCAACATCATCCCGCTTCATGCAACCCACTGATCTTGATACCCGCGTGGCAACCATACTGCTTATTAATAACGATCAACACCGAGGTCAGGGCCTCTGCCGCCGCCGCATTATTGATCATGCCCGCATGAAAACCACGCATGCCGGCAGCCTCAACCAGTTTGATAACCTCTTCCCGCGCCGCTTTCTTGTTGCCACAGACCAGCACGTCGCATTCCACGCCCCTGCCTTCCTGCAAGTGCGCCGCCGCCACATTCTGGAAGGAGGAAACCACAGCCACTTCCTCGCCCAGCAATTCCTGGGCAATCTGCCCTGCACTGCCCTGCTCTGGCAACTGCACTCGAGCTACTTTAGGCGGCACCAGCGGCACGGTCACATCAATGAGTATCTTGCCCTGCAATGCCGGTTTCACTAATTCCAGGGTACTGGCCTGGTGGCTAAAGGGGACTGTCAACGTCACGATATCGGCGCTCTGGGCCGCTGCCAAATTCTCCATCGCCCGCACAGTCACCTCACTCACACCACGCTCGGCCATTACCTCGCGCAGATCAGCCACCGCGGCTTCGGCTTTCTCCTGCGTGCGCGAACCGATAATGACCTGATAGCCGGCCTGAGCCCAACGCCGGGCCAAACCGGTTCCCAAATCCCCGGTACCGCCCAAAATGGCCAGCACGGGTAAACTGTCTGTCGTCATAAATTTTATTCCCGATGAAGTATCGATGCGTCGGGGTACAGTATTTGTGACCGACCCCGGGTTGTCCAGTGTCCTTGTGACTTTCTCTTCCTGACAATGCACTCCCTGACAAATTTCAGTCTACTGGAATTCAGTTTGGATAAGCGCAGCCCGGTATCTTATGCAAATCAAAGGCTGACCTCAAGGGTGGCAGGGCGCCACGGCATCGCCGCTTCCGGGCTCGCACAATACATGCGAACTAATTCCTCACACTCCAGGTCAGGGTCAGCTGGTTGAAGCGATAGCGGTAGCGGTAGCGGTAGCGGTAGCGGTAGCGGTGAATGTCGCCCGAAATCTTGTCCGGGCAGGATATCAGAGTATACTTCGGGTAGTTTTTGCAAACCCAGAGTAAGTGCGCCGATAACACGACGCGCCGCGCCGTAGCAAACTCAACCCGAGGTCCAATGCTCAACGCCCAGGCTCAATCCAGCGCGCTCCAGGCTACACTCAAACTGGAAGGACCTGTGTGCCTGGCAGGTGAGTTGTCCGCCTTGCTTGACGGGCGCCTACAATTGGGCGCCACCCGTATACTGGAGGGTCCGGATACCGGCGGCAAAGTCAGCCTCAAAGCGGGTACTGTCGCAATGTTATCCCTTACCTCCACGGGTGCGGGCGCCGGCTCGCTGGATGAGATCCAGGTCCGCATTGCGGGTATATCCGGCGACTGCGTCACACTGGAATTTGTCGATCCCGGCACGGCGGCCGCACACGGTTACCGCGACGCTATAGCTGGCGGATTCAGCGACAGCGGCAACGCGCCGCTCACCGCAGCCACCGCACAGTACACCGAACTGCTAGGCGCCCTGCAGCGGCAGAGCCTGGGCCAGTTGGAGCAACGGCTGCTGCCATTTTTCAATGATCTCACCGATTACCTGCTGGGCTTGTCCTCGCGTCTCAAGCAACCCAAATCAGGTGAAAATCCACACTACGAAGCCTCGCTCATTGTGCGGCGCAAGGGCCAAAAAATCATTCGCGATATAGTGCAGCAAACAGCCGATTATTTTCAGGATCTGACGCCAGAACACGCCGACGATCAATTGCGGCAACACAATATCGATGATGCGAATAAGCTCGAACTGATTGATATCCAGGATTTTGAGGACTTACTTGCCATTGACCGCATGATTTCCCTGGGAGAGGATCTGTACGAGATGCTACTGGAAGCCCTGGTCATCCGGCTTGCAACCCTGATCGATGCTGACCCTGACAAGCTTAGGCTGCCTATGCACGTGCGACAGTTGTGCGGGGCGTTTCAACGGGCCCTGAAGTCGCAAAAAGTGCCGGTGGAAGTACTTCCTCATATCTTCGACTACTTTGCGAAGCACTTTATACGCCAACTCGACGACTATTATCTCGCCCTGAACGCCATCATGGCGGAAGGCGGTGTGCGCCCCAATGTGGAGCAGGAAATACAAAACCAGGGCTCGCTGCTAGGAAACAAAAAACATGTTCGAAAACCCCAGCGTAAAGGGCCCACAGTCAAACCGGAAGCGGCGCTAAAAGACCCCTCATTGAATGAGACAGTGGCCAGTGCAGCGGCCGAGCCGGGCCAAAAACACCAACAGCTCTCAGAGCAACCCGCCGGTGCGATCGGCCACTTCAGCCCCGCGAGCCTGTACCGCTCCGTCGTGGATGCCCTCAACTTCAAGCGTGAGGCCGAGGGGCTGGCGGACGGCGAGACGCTGGCCAGCGGCACAGCGTTGAGCGGTACCTGGGATGGCGCCACCGTCGCCAGCACGGAGATCGATCAGCACCGTCTCGCCGATGCCCACGCCATAGCCAGAGCCCTGGGCGCCCTGCAACGTGACTCACAGGCGCGTGCCGATGTGCAGCAGAGTGATTCCCTGCGGGAATACCTGGCCAGTAACAAAGAACAAATCGGTGGCCTGCGGAACACCAGCGGGCTAACCGCAGACAGCCTCAACCAGTTGGACATGGTCGATAACCTGTTCGACGCCATCAAGTCCCAATTAGACGTGAGCTCCGAGCTGAAACCGGCATTGGGCAACCTGCAAATCCCCCTGGCCAAGCTCGCGCTGCTGGACCCGCATTTTTTTGTGGATCGCAGCCATGTCGCCCGCACCGTGGTGGACAAGTTGTCGCATCTGGCGACCTCGGCCAACTTCCCCAATAAGGCGCTGGAGGGCCGGATCAACAACATCGTCGATGAGATCACCGCGGATTACGAGAACGACAGCTCGGTATTCGATGTGGCATTGGACAAAATCGACAAACTGGTCGCGCAACAGGAACGCGCCCTGTCACGCAATATCGAGCGCGTGGTGCGCACCCAGGAGGGGCAGGAAAAACTGCAAAAAGCGCGGCAGGCTGTCGGCAAGGTAATCAGCTCCAGGATTAAACCCCCGGCCGCTCCCAGGGTACTGATTGATCTGGTCGAAAGCGGCTGGCGCGATCTGCTGGTGCTAACCCACATCAAGGAAGGCCCGGACAGCGATACCTGGGCAGAGCATGTAAAAACACTCGATTTGCTCTGCCTGTGGTTAAGCAAGCAGCAACAGGGTGATGTCGATGAGGACCTGATCATGCAGCGCGGCCTGGAAGCAGAGCCGCTGATAGACTTGATCGGGCAGCAGATTACCAGTGCACTGCCGACTAACATCGCTCACGAATCCGTGCTGCTTGAATTGCGCGACATACTGGCAGGCAATATGGCGGTGGAGTGCGCCGACGTCAGCGACAAGCTGGCGGAAGTGCAACCTGAACCCGCCGAAATACGCAACAGAATCGAAGAATTGCCTCGTCTGCGCCGCTGGGTAAACCGCGTGGAGCAATTGCAAAAGGACAGCTGGCTGACCTATCGCGGCAAAGACGGTCAGAAATGCCGTATGCAACTTGCATGGATCAGCGAAGCGCGGGACCGCTATATCTTCGTCAACGAACGCGGCCAGAAAATTGCTGACCTGAGCGCCATAATGCTCGCCCGGCAACTGAGCCGCGGTGTACAACCACCGGCGCCGGCGGACAAGCTTTCAGTGGTCGACAAGAGCATGTACCACACGCTGGAGCACGTACAAAAGACCCTGAGCTTTGCCCGAAATCACGACTCGCTAACCAGGCTGATCAATCGCGAAACCTTTCTGGACCAGATGTCACGGGCCCTGCGCCACACTCAACTCAAACAGTCGCAGCATGCGGTGCTGTACCTGAACATTGACCAGTTCAGCCTGGTCAATGATGTCTACGACCGGGTTAACGGAGACCAGGTGCTGCTCGAATTCGCCAGGTTGCTGGCGCAGATGCACGGCAAGAAATCATCGTCGGCCAGGATAGATGGGGATGAATTTGCGATATTGCTATTGGGTCGGTCCATGGAACAGGCTCTGCAGGTAGCGGAGAAGATCCGCAGCGACATTGAGGTCAGCAGTGTGGATATCGACGGCGAGAGCGTCACCTTCACCGTTTCTATCGGGGTGGCGCCCATTCTTGAGCACAGCCCCGGGGTAGATGAGGTGCTGGATGCTGCCCGTTCGGCGATGTATCACGCCAAGGAAGAGGGGCGCAACCGGGTCACCCCTTTCACGGAGGAGCAGGCCGGGGCCAATACCTACAGGCGGGATAAGGCCCAAACCCGCCAAGACCTGGAAAAAGCGCTGACCACGGAACGGTTTGTACTGCGCGCCCAGCCCATTGTGCAAACCACTGTGGACGGGTCCGGGAGCAGTACCCTGCACTTTGAATTGCTGCTGGGCCTGTTGAACAAGGACGGCTCGGTGACTTCACCAGGGGAGTTCATCGAGTCTGCGGAGCGCTATGGCTTTATGAGCCTGGTTGACCGCTGGGTGGTACGGGAGGCCTTCAGCTGGATCAGTAAATTAATGGATGCGCAGAAGATCGTGCCCAATCTGGCCATCAACCTGTCCGGCACCAGTGTTACCGACGACAGTTTTATGGATTACCTGCTGGAGCAGATATCAGAGTTTGGTGTGGGCACCAGCCGACTTTGCTTTGAAATCACGGAGACCGGCACCATCTCGAATCTGGTGAAAGCGGCAGATTTTGTGCGCACCTTCCGCAATATCGGTTGTAAATTTTCCATAGACGATTTTGGCACAGGCCTGGCCAGCCACAATTACCTGAGGGAGCTGCCCGTTGACTATGTCAAAATCGATGGCAGTTTTGTCACCAGCATCCATAAAAATCGCAGTGATTATGCCATGGCCCGCTCTATCAATGACCTGGCCCACTTCCTGGGGCAAGAGACCATCGCAGAGTCTGTAGAGAACGATGAAATCATCGTGAAACTCGAGGAGATCGGCGTTGACTACCTGCAGGGCTGGGGCATTGGCAAGCCCAAATTACTGGCAGAGGTCACAAACAACCTCTCCAGTATCGAAAAATAACCGGGCACTGCGCGTATCGCGTCCGACGGGTCGTTCCGACTCGAGACTAGTGTACCTGAGGGGTGTGGCGTCCCCAGGCTTGACAGGCTGCTACTCAGATCGCTACAGTCACGCAGGTTGACTTGGATCAACGCCCCTGGGGCGGCATCTTGCTATTGTCTCCCATGGTTAGATGACAGGCTGTACCTAATATGACAAGTATTCCCCGGGATCTGGTAGCCACGAGCAGCATTGCGCCAGAACACAAACGGGACATGGAGCTCGCGATAAAGTATGCCTGCCAGGGGCCGCGATATACTTCCTACCCTACTGCGCCCCAGTTTCGCCAGGACTTCCCGATGGACCAGTATAAAGCCTGGCAGGGCAAAGACGGCGACCATAAGCACGCCCCGCTGTCCCTCTATATCCACCTGCCGTTCTGTCACGACATCTGTTATTACTGCGCCTGTAACAAGATCGTCACCCGTGAGAAAGGGGTTGCGCGCCAATACCTCAGCCGCCTGGAAAAAGAGATCGAGTTGCAGTCACAGTTAGTGGGTGACCAACGCCCCATTACCCAAATGCACTGGGGTGGTGGTACGCCCACCTACCTGGACAATGCGGAGATCACCGAGCTGATGCATACGCTCGCCAGTCATTTTCGCTTGCTGGACAAGGGTTATCGGGAATATTCCATAGAAAATAGATCCTCGCACCATAGCGAACAATACGATCGCACTGCTCAAGGGTGTGGGCTTCAATCGCATCAGCCTGGGCATTCAGGACTTCGATCCACTGGTGCAGAAAGCGGTCAACCGGGTCCAGCCTTACAAGGAGATCACGCCGCTGGTGGACTGTATCCGCTCCCACGGCTTTCGCTCGCTCAGTTTCGACCTGATCTATGGCCTGCCCCATCAGGACCGCCACACCATGGGCGAGACTCTGCGCAAAGTGATCGCCCTGCGACCCGACCGACTCGCTTGTTACAATTATGCGCACCTGCCCGAGCGGTTCAGCAGCCAGCGCGCCATCGACCGCCTGACCCTGCCTGAGCCGCAAGAAAAACTGCTGTTACAACAAATGATCAGCCATACCCTGCAGGACGCGGGTTACCTCCACATTGGCATGGATCACTATGTCCTGCCAGACGATGAACTGGCCCTGGCCCAGCAGGAGGGCCGCCTGCAACGCAACTTCCAGGGTTACTCACTGCACATGGCAGATGACTTGCTGGGGTTGGGCGTATCGGCCATCAGCCAGATTGGCGACTTCTACCTGCAGAATGAGCGGGAGCTGGATGCCTATTATAAAATGATTGACCAGGGCCAATTACCCTCCAGCCGCGGCTGTAAGGTGAGCAGTGACGACAAGCTACGGCGCCATATCATCATGGGGCTGATTTCCGAGCTCAAGCTGGATATAGTTGAGTGCAACCGGCAGTTCGGGATAGACTTCGCTACAGTGTTCGAACAGGAACTTGAGGCCCTGAGCCCGATGGTAGCCGATGGCTTACTGAGCATCAGCGAGAGGGAAATCGATGTCAAACATCGTGGCAGGCCTTTCCTGCGTAATATCTGCATGCCATTCGATGCCTACCTGAAGGCCCATCGCGGCGACCAGCCGCCACCCAGGTTTTCCGCGACGATCTAAGGGGAAAAAAACAAATTAGAGCCCGCTAGCGATTTGGATTATACTTAGCGCGATTTTCGCCATGGAAACAGCTATGACAATTCATCTTGCGGAAGCTGAAGGGAGCGGTGCGTTCACGTCCTGCCCCCACGATTATTCGGTAAACTGCGGTAACTGCAGGCTTAATGGCATCTGTCTTCCACTGGCACTGGAAAGCGGTGATATCCAGCAACTGGATGACATTATCCAGCGCAGCAAACCCCTGCAAAAGACCCAGCACTTATATCGCGAAGGAGATGACTTCCAGTCCGTGTACGCGGTGCGTTCCGGCACCCTGAAGGCCTACAAAACCACCGACGACGGCAGGGAACAGGTTACCGGGTTCTATTTCCCGGGGGAGATACTGGGTATGGACGGCATCAGTCACAATGCCCACGCCTCCTCAGCGAGGGCACTGGAAACCTCCGCCGTCTGTGAAATCCCCTTCACTTCGCTGGAGAAGCTGAGCATCCTGATGCCCAACCTGCAGCGACATTTCTTCCAGCTGATGAGCCGCGAAATCACCGAGGATCAGCAACTTATTACTCTATTGAGCAAAAATTCCGCTGATGAGCGCGTGGCGGCCCTGATGCTCAGCATTTCCAGCCGCAACGCCCGGCGCAAACTCAGTTCCACCCAGTTTCGCCTGCCGATGTCCCGGGTGGATATCGGGAACTACCTGGGCCTGACGGTAGAAACAGTCAGCCGGGTCTTCAGCCGTATGCAGAAGATGGATATTCTGCGTGTAGAAAACAAGGAAATAGAAATACCGGACATCCAGGGCTTAAAAAACATGGCGAACCTCGGCAGCTGATTTCACACTGCGGCACCATGTCGCTGCTTGACTCACATCGAGGCCGTAAACTCCATAGAAGTCTAGAATTCACACGCAGCATGAATATAGCTGCTCCGGGGAGAATAGAACCTAATGATTCAACATACCTTTGGCTTATTGGTCAGGCCCAGCGCCCAATGGCGGGTCGTCGCGGACCTTCCCCAGAGCTCATTAAAGACCCTTATCCTGTATCCTTGCTTCATGGCTATTCTACCGGCTGTCGCCTGGTATTATGGCACCAGCCGGATGGGCTGGAATGTCGGGGAGCACGGTGAAACCATCAAGCTTACGGCACAGAGTGCCAGGCAGATATGCATCCTGTTTTACCTGTCAATGGTTGCCTGTATCGCCATAATCGGCTGCTTCATCCACTGGATGTCTAACACCTACGGCGCCGAATCCACCCCGACCAAGGGGATTGTCATTGCCGGCCTGACCGCGACCCCACTGTTTCTCGCCGGCCTGGTGGGGTTCTACCCACTATTATGGATAGATCTGCTGGTAGGTGTGACCGCAATAAGCTGGTCTGTATACCTGATGTACCTGGGCATTCCTATTGTGATGAAAATTCCCGAGGAACGGGGTTTTCTGTTCTCCAGCGCGGTACTGGCCATTGCGATGGTCATCATGATCTGCCTGATGGTTGGCTCAGTGATCCTCTGGGACTTCGGCGCCGCACCGGTATTTACCGATTAAGCGGTTGCCATGGAACACTGTTCTTTATCAAATTTGGAACCTTTAACTGGAATTGAACCATGAGTGAACTTAACTCTGCACTAGAACACCCCACGTACAACTACAAGGTGGTGCGCCAGTTTGCAGTAATGACTGTTGTCTGGGGCATCGTCGGCATGCTGGTAGGTGTGCTGATCGCAGCACAGCTGGCGTGGCCTGCGCTGAACTTTGATCTGCCCTGGCTGCACTTTGGTCGTTTGCGCCCGCTGCATACCAATGCGGTGATTTTCGCCTTTGGCGGCTGCGCCCTGTTTGCCACGTCCTACTACATCGTACAGCGCACCTGCCAGGTGCGACTCATCTCCGACAAACTCGCCGCCATCACATTCTGGGGTTGGCAGTTGGTCATTGTGGGGGCGGCAATCACCCTGCCCCTGGGCCTGACCAGCAGCAAGGAATACGCTGAACTGGAATGGCCCATCGACATCCTTATTACCGTAGTCTGGGTGCTCTACGCCATCGTGTTCTTTGGCACCATCGCCAAGCGCAAAACCTCACATATCTATGTGGCCAACTGGTTCATGGGTTCATTTATCATCGCCGTTGCGGTGCTGCACATCATCAACAGCCTGGCGATTCCGGTCAGCATGACCAAGTCCTACTCCATCTACGCCGGCACTGTCGATGCCATGGTCCAGTGGTGGTACGGCCACAACGCTGTGGGCTTCTTCCTGACCGCCGGCTTCCTGGGCATGATGTACTATTTTGTACCCAAGCAGGCCGAGCGCCCGGTTTACTCCTATCGCCTGAGTATCGTGCACTTCTGGGCACTGGTGTCCATATACATATGGGCTGGCCCGCACCACCTGCATTACACCGCCCTGCCAGACTGGGCACAAAGCCTGGGTATGGCTATGTCTCTCATCCTGCTGGCCCCCTCCTGGGGTGGCATGATCAACGGCGTGATGACCCTGTCCGGCGCCTGGGACAAACTGCGTACAGATCCTATCCTGCGCTTTCTGGTAGTGAGCCTGTCTTTCTACGGAATGTCGACCTTTGAAGGTCCGATGATGTCGATCAAGACTGTTAACTCCCTGTCCCACTACACAGACTGGACCATCGGCCATGTGCACTCCGGCGCGCTGGGCTGGGTGGCGATGATTAGCATCGGTTCCCTGTATCACCTGTTCCCCATTCTATTTGGCAAGGAAAGAATGTACAGCATCAGCCTGATCAACACCCATTTCTGGATGTCCACCATCGGCACAGTGCTTTACATTGTCGCGCTGTGGGTCAACGGCATCATGCAGGGCCTGATGTGGCGCGCCTACAACCAGGACGGCACCCTGACCTACAGCTTTGTGGAGTCGGTAGCGGCCAGCTACGCCGGCTATGTAGTACGCGTGATCGGCGGCGGTATTTTCTTTTGCGGCATGCTGATTATGGCCTACAACGTGTACATGACCAGCCGCAAAGATATTGAACCACAGCCGGCCCCGGCTGCAGCAAACGCAGCGTAAGGAGCAGACCATGAAACATGACGTCATTGAAACAAATATTGGCCTGATGATCATCCTGACTATCGTCGCGTTGAGCTTTGGCACCCTGGTGGAGCTGCTCCCCCTGATGTTCGCTAAAGAGACCCACGAGCCGATTGCCGGTCTCAAACCGCTAGCTGCCCTGGAGTTGGAAGGTCGCGATATCTATATCCGCGAGGGCTGTAGCACTTGCCACTCGCAGATGATTCGCCCCCTGAGGGCCGAGACCGAGCGCTATGGCCACTACTCTGTCGCCGGTGAGTTTGTCTATAATCACCCCTTCCTGTGGGGCTCCAAACGGACCGGGCCCGACCTGGCGCGCGTCGGCAAGCGTTACAGTGATGACTGGCACCGCGCACACCTCTACAACCCCAGGGATGTGGTGCCGGAATCCAATATGCCGGGGTTCACCTGGTTGTTTGATGCCGATATCAACGGCGACATGACCGGCCGGAAAATGGCTGGCTTACGCAAGGTCGGCGTGCCTTACAGCGACGAGGATATCGCCGGGGCCGGCGCCGTGGTTGACGGTAAAAAGGAAATCGACGCCCTGGTTGCCTACCTGCAACAACTGGGCACACTGCTACAGTCGAGGCGCTAATGGATATCAACGACCTGAGGGGCCTCAGTACACTGTTTCTGATGATAACGTTCATCGGGCTGTGTATCTGGGCGTATAGCAGTAAACGCAAAAAGAGTTTTGATGAAGCAGCCAACTTGCCATTCGCAAATGAAGATGCAGAGTTGAATCAACGCACTGTGCAGGAGAAAGTAGAGAATGACTAGTTTCTGGAGCATGTGGATCATTGTTCTTACCACTATAACTATTGTGGGGATCACCTGGATTCTGTTTGCCACCCGTAAACACAAGCCACAATCCACAGACAAAACCACAGGCCATGAATACGACGGCATCCAGGAACTCGACAATCCCCTGCCGGCCTGGTGGTTCTACATGTTCTTAATCTCCATTGTATGGGCTATAGGCTACCTGATTCTCTACCCCGGCATGGGTAATTTCCCCGGCATTTTGGGCTGGACCCAGATTAATCAATACAACCGCCAGGTAGCCGCTGCCGACGAAAAATACCGCGACATGCGCGACCGCTACATGGCATTGTCGATTGAAGAAATAGCCGCCGACCCCGCGGTGCGTAAAATGGGCATGCGTATGTTTGGCAACAACTGCGCCCAGTGCCACGGCGCGGATGCCAAAGGCAGCTATGGCTTCCCCAACCTGTCCGATGGCGACTGGCTGTACGGCGGCTCCCCGGATGAGATCAAGGCCAGCATCAGTAATGGCCGCCGGGGCACCATGCCGGCCTGGGGCGACATTATTGGTGACCAGGGCGTAAATGACATCACCGCTTACATTCTTTCAGTCAACGGTCGCCAGGCTGATTCAGCACAGATCGCAGCGGGTGAGAAAGTTTTCCAGACCTACTGCGTGGCCTGTCACGGTGCGGATGCCACCGGCAACCCGGCTATGGGCGCGCCCAACCTGGCTAACGGCATCTGGCTCTATGGCGGCAATGCGGAGCAGATCAGCCACAGCGTGCGCACCGGCCGTAACGGTGTCATGCCTACCCACAAAAACACACTGAGCGAGGATAAAATCCATATACTTACGGCCTATGTTTATGGCCTAAACCAGTAATATTGGCTAGTTAGTGCGCATCCGGAAACGCCGGCTTGCCAACGATGTCGTCATTCCTGAGCAGGAAGAAATCCAGAACAATCAAGGGCTTACTGGATCCCCGCCTGCGCGGGGATGACAAAAAAGGGAGTTTCCGGATGCGCACTAGTTATGCCTCTCGTTTACCCGGGAAGACCAGGGATGGTGCTCCCCTGGCCGAAGGCCCAGGGTACACTAATACCATGGAACAGGGTTATGTCTGACCAGGATCTAATTGATCTACAGGAAGTCGCGCCTGCCGAGGTTGGCGAAATCGACCTCTACCAGCGTCGTGAGAAAATCTACACCCGAAAAATCGAGGGCTATTTCCAGCGCATCCGCCTATTCACCGGCTGGCCACTGCTGCTGGGCTATATCCTTCTGCCCTGGGTTTCCTGGAATGGGCAGCAGACGGTATTGTTCGACCTGCCCGCGCGCAAATTTAATATCCTGGGCCTGACGTTCTGGCCGCAAGATTTCCCCATGCTGGCCTTCCTACTGATTATCGCCGCCTTTTCTCTGTTCGCTGTCACCACACTGGCCGGCCGCGTCTGGTGCGGTTACACCTGCCCACAGACCGTATGGACCAGTATTTTCATGTGGCTGGAACAGCAAACTGAGGGTGGCCGCAACCAACGTATACGACTGGACAAAGCACCCTGGTCGCCAGAAAAACTCGCGAGAAAAATTGCCAAGCACAGTTCCTGGTTATTCATCAGTTTTGTCACCGGACTGACCTTCGTTGGCTATTTTTATCCCATCAGGCAGTTTGTTCCCGATCTCGCCACTCTGAATATCAACGGCTGGCCCCTGTTCTGGACATTGTTCTTCACATTCGCCACCTACATCAACGCCGGCTGGATGCGCGAGCAGGTGTGCACGTACATGTGCCCCTATGCCCGCTTCCAGTCCGTCATGTTCGACCACGATACGCTAATTGTTTCCTACGACAAGGGAAGGGGCGACCCGCGTGGCTCACGCAAACGCAACACCGATTACATGGACCTGGGGCTGGGCGAATGCATCGATTGCGAACTGTGCGTCCAGGTCTGTCCCACCGGTATTGACATCCGGGACGGCCTGCAATATGAATGTATCGGCTGCGCCCTGTGCGTGGACGCCTGTGACTCTGTAATGGACAAGATGAATTACCCCCGGGGGCTGATCCGCTACACCAGCGAACACGAGTTGGACGGTGGCACCACCCACTGGCTGCGCCCACGTATCATCGGCTATGTGCTTGTCCTGTGTATCATGACCGGAGTCTTCTGGTACAACATGCTCAGTCGCATCCCGCTGGAACTGACCACCATCCGTGATCGCAATCAGTTGTATGTCACCACCGACAGCGGCGCCATTGACAATATCTATACCCTGCAATTGGCAAACATGGACCGTGACAAGCATGAATTTATGATCACTATCTCCGGTATAGAAGGTGCCGCTATCATCGGGGAGACCTCACATACCCTCGACGGTGGTGAAGTACGCACTATCACTCTTCGAGTGCGGGCAGAACCTACATTACTCGACAAGCCCAGCACAAAACTCGACTTCAAAGCGGCAGCCACAGACAGCCCCTCTTTGCAGATCACCTCCGAATCACGTTTCATGAAGCCCCTGTGATGAACGGCCCACTGCCCGGCGCGGACACGCTACCCTGGTACCGGCATTTCTGGCCCTGGTTCCTGATCATGCTGCCGGCCAGCGCAGTGGTCGCCGGGCTATTCACCCTGTACATCGCCAATCACGGCGCGGATGACCTGGTCGTAGACGATTACTACAAAGACGGCCTGGCGATCAACCGCCAGTTGGAGAAGAAGCAGCGAGCCATAGATCAAGGGATTACCGCACGGCTGCAATTCACTGGGCAGTCCGTAAGCGTACAGACCCCACAATCAGTTGTTGCCGGTGAACTGCACCTGCTCTTGTCTCATCCACTTGAAGCCGACCGCGACTTCGATGTCGTCCTCTCCCGCATCAGTGAGGGACTGTATCGCGGCAGTCTGACACAACCGATCGCCCCTCGCTGGCACTGGACATTACAGTTGCAGGCACCTGAGGGCTGGCGCCTGGACGGGGCGGTGCAAGCCTCCGATATTGGCAATGTCGCCATCGACTGAGGCCCCCGAAAAAAATGAGGCCGAGCTGTGCTACCATTGTGGTGAGCAAGTACCTGCGGGTGTGAAGCTGGCCATCGACATCGGCGGTGAGGCTCGCCCCATGTGTTGCCCCGGCTGCCGCGCGGTAGCCGGACTGATCTCCTCCAGCGGCCTGGGCAACTTTTACCAGCAACGCACCGCCTTCAACGAGCGCCCGCAGCAACAGGATTCGACGACGCTGGAGCAGTACCTGATCTACAACGATCCGGAACTGGCCGCCAGCTTCACTACAATCGATGAGGATGGTCTGCACAACGCCAGCCTACTGTTGGCCGGCATAACCTGCGCCGCCTGCACCTGGCTGATTGAGCAATCCATGTCCCGTTTGCCGGGTGTCGAGCGCGCCCTGGTAAACCTGCAACAATCGCGACTGGATATCCGCTTCGATCCCGCCCGGCTCCCCCTCAGCGAAATTTTCGTGCGGGTGGAGAACCTGGGTTACCGCCCCCGCCCCTTCCAGACCAGCACCGCACGACTACAAATGGCTGAGGAGTACCGTACGGAATTGCGGCGCCTGGCGGTCGCGGGACTGGGTATGATGCAGGTAGGCATGTTCGCCATCGCCCTGCACGCAGGGGATATTCAGGGCATTGAAGCCGGCTACCAGGGCCTGCTACGTTGGGTCAGCCTGCTGGTCGCCAGTTTTATCGTGTTTTATTCCGCCCGACCGTTCTTCAGCACCGCCTGGCGCCACCTGAAAGTCGGCACCCTGGTCATGGATCTCCCCGTGGCCCTGGCCATCGGCCTGGCCTGGCTGGCCAGTACCTGGGCCACCGTTAGCGGCAGCGGCCAGGTCTACTTTGATTCTGTAGTGATGTTCACCTTCTTCCTGCTGCTGGGCCGGTTTCTGGAGCACAGGGTGCGACAGCGCCACACCCTCACCTGGTTTGACGCTGAGAGCACCTTACCCGGCGCCGTCACTACGAAGTGCGATGCACTGTGGGTCACGGTGCCACGAATCCAGTTGCAGGGGGGAGAAACCGTCCTGGTCAAGGCCGGGGCAACCGTGCCGGTAGATGCGCAGATCGTGGCAGGCAGCAGCGCAGTAAAAGAAGATACTTTCAACGGTGAACATCTACCGCGTGCGGTAACCACCGGCGACACCATTTACGCCGGCACCGTCAATGTCGAAGCCGCACTGCAAGCAAAGGTACTTGGCAGTTACCGGGAGAGCCGCCTGGCGGCACTGCAACACTCAGTGGAACTGGCCCAGACCAAAAAGCCACAACTGGCCAAACTGGCGGACCGCATCGCCTCCTGGTTCGTGGCGGGCATACTGCTGGTAACCACGCTCACCGCTGTGGTATGGAGCCAACTGGCGCCGGAGCAGGCTTTGTGGATCACCCTGTCGGTACTGGTCATCAGCTGTCCCTGCGCCCTGGCCCTGGCAACACCGGCCGCCCTCACCAGCGCCGCCAGCGCCCTGCGCGCACACGGTGTTATCGTGCGTGGTGAGAATGCCCTGGACTCCCTGTCTCGCGCGACACACCTGCTATTCGATAAAACCGGCACGCTTACAGAGGGCTCACTGGCCATCGCAGACGTACGCCCGCTGGGCGACGTGGGCACCCAGGACATACTGGCCATTGGCGCCGCCCTGCAGCACTACTCCAGCCACCCGATCGCCAGGGCCTTCGCGGGCATCACCGGGACCACCGGGTTTAAAGATGTGAACTACCGGGTGGGTGCCGGGCTGGAGGCACACCAAAACGGTGGCACCTACCGTATGGGCAGCGCACAGTTTTGTCGGCAACTTGCCCCTGACCTGCCCACAGCACCGGATAAACTACTCTACTGGGTAGCCCTGTGCCGCGAGGGTTCACCTCTGGCCTGGATCGGACTAAACGACCACACCAGAGGTGAGGCAGGCGATGTCATCACCAGCGCACAGCAGGCCGGCTTGCAAGTGGAATTGCTGAGCGGAGACAGCTCTGCCCAGGGGCCGTTACTGGCCCGCTCCCTGGGAATAAGCACCGTGAACCACGGCCTGACGCCTCAGCAGAAAATGGCCCATGTGCAGCAGTTGCAGACCAAGGGAGCGGTAGTGGCCATGGTCGGGGACGGCCTCAACGATGCTCCCGTGCTGAGCCTGGCCGACGCCTCCTTCGCGGTGACCGGCGCCACGGACCTGGCCCGGACCCAGGCCGACTTCGTCATCGTCGGCGGCGACCTGCACGCGGTTATCGATACCTGGCGCAAAGCCCGTCAGTGCCGTCGTATTATCGGGCAAAACTTTACCTGGGCGCTGGGCTACAACATCTGCGCGATTCCCCTGGCGGCCATGGGTTTTATTCCACCCTGGGCGGCGGCCATCGGCATGTCCTTGAGTTCACTGCTGGTAGTTGCCAATTCACTGCGGTTAAATAGATAACCCTCCCCCTCAGGAAGTCACTGGACGTGGATAGTCTTTACCTATTGATCCCCATCGCGCTGTTATTCTGTGCGATCGCCGTCAAACTGTTGCTGTGGGCGATAAACAGCGGGCAGTATGACGACCTGGACAAGGAGGCCTGGCGCATTCTGGCCGATGATGAACCGGCACAGCCTGCTCCACCGGAGACTGGCAGATCGCCGCAACAGGAGGGCAAAGAGCCTTGATTGATCCGGCACAGGCGGCCAGCGCCTTCGCCCTGGGACTGGCGGGCGCCGGTCACTGCCTGGGGATGTGCGGCGGTGTCGCCGCCGCACTCAATCTCGGCGGCCAGCGCTCCCTGGCCGTCACCCTGTCTTACCACAGTGGGCGCATCAGCAGTTACACGCTGCTCGGCGGCCTGCTTGGCCTGGCGGCGAACAGCATTGATATCGCCGCATGGACCATGAGCCTGCGCTACCTGGCGGGCCTGCTGCTGATAGGCATGGGTCTTTATATCGCCGACTGGTGGCGCGGTATGGCGCTACTGGAACGCGCGGGCGCCAAACTGTGGCAGCCGGTACAACACCTGTCTTCCCGTTGGTTGCCGGTGCGCCGCTGGCCCCAGGGTTTTGCCCTGGGACTCTGTTGGGGCCTGATGCCCTGCGGTCTTATCTACAGCAGCCTGGCCTGGGCGGCGACGGCCCAGAACGTGGCCACCTCGGCAGTGATGATGTTACTGTTCGGGCTGGGCACGCTGCCGGCCATGCTCGCCACCAGCCTGGGTGCCGATCAGTTACAGGCATTCCTGCGGCGACGCGGGCTGAAGCGGCTGATCGCCGTGCTGCTGATCGTCTCTGGGGTGTGGACTGTGTATCTCACAATCACCCATACGGGACACACCGTAAACCCATCCCT
>QNFS01000028.1 GCA_003646415.1 Gammaproteobacteria bacterium | reverse complement strand
TCCAGTCCATATCATCAACCAGCGCAACGAGAAAAACCGAGTAGGCAAACCACACCCCGTACACCACACCCAAAGTCACAAAGGCAACGAATACCGCCATTGGCCCATGCCAGGAGTTTCTTTTAGCAAACATTAGAAAAATTTAGGGGCGAATTTCGTAGAGCGCGTTCAAGGGGTGCTCAATCGGTAAACGGCGTACCGAGTTAAACCCCGCTTCGCTACTAAATTCCTTAACTTTGGACTCAGGTAAACCCACTGTACCAAGACCCATACCGCCCTGCCCCAGGGAGCTGGTCATACAAAAGTGCAAACTGGCACCGAGTTTAAACACCGCCAATGGCCCCTCGTTGTCGGCGGGGTCATCGGTGCAGTCGACATCCATCAAGATATAGATACCGTCATCTTTACAGGCCTGACGCAGGGCTTTTAAGCCACCCTTGGGGTCGGCCATATCGTGAATTAAATCAAAGGTGGCAACCACATCAAACGTGCCCGGCACACCTTTGGAGATATCATGCACCTGAAATTCAACACGGTCACTAACGCCCTCTTCTGCAGCATTTTTTCGAGCATTCTCGATATTTTGCGGGAACAGATCAAAACCGTGGAACTTCGCCTTTGGATAAGCCTTGGCCAACTCGATAGAAGAGCGCCCCGCACCGCAACCAAAGTCGGCAAAGCTGCCGCCGCCCTCAAGCTTGGCCTGCACGTCGGGCATCTCAGGTAACCATTGGCTGACCAGCAGGTTTTTGTAGCGCACGCAGGAATTGTGCTCGAGACCCTTCCAGAAATCTTCGGGATAAGCGTTATAATCAATGCCGCCGCCTTTTTGAAAAGACTCTATCAAATCTTCATAGGGTTGCATAAAGCCGGTAAACATTTTGAACAGACCGCCCTGGTACAGTGGCCCACCAACATCAACCAATGCAGGGATATGCGCCTCAGGCATGGAAACTTCCCTGCTCCGCTTGTCGAAAGACAAATAACCCGCGAGGTACATGCCATAAATCCATTCGCGCAAATAGCGCTCATTGAGGCCGGTGCGATCCGCCATGGCCTGACTGGTCGCCGGCCCATTCTCGGCGAGATCAATAAACAGCCCAAGGCGGTCACCAATGGCACAGAGACGAATCGTCATCATCCCCGTGGCGTCACCAATCACCTTGCTAACGAACTCTCCCGCATTTTTCATTGTTTGCTCTGACATAATACGCCTCTACTAAAGATTAATTATTGTAACTACCCACCCCATTCTGACACAGCATCTCCAGCAAGCGCTACCTGAATGGCTATCAGGGGATTATGCCCCTGGTTGGCACCCGCAGGGCGAGCCCATTAGTGTGCAGGATCATTTAATGAATTTTATTAAAAGCAAGTCACAACATATTGATACTATTATGGAATACTCTTTTAATGAAAGTTAAGCTATTGGCTTTTAGGATGATGCTTAGTGGGGCTTTCGGTATATTTTACACGTCCTGGCCAGCTGGGGACCTAAAGTTTTGCCAGAGATTGAGGTGGCACTGGGGCTCGCTTTCAGGCAAAATGCGGCCTGCTTTTTCATCGAGGACTGCCACCTAATGGCAAAAGAAGACCAGATTGAAATGGAAGGCGAGGTAATCGACACCCTGCCCAACACCACTTTCCGCGTACAACTGGAAAACGGCCATGTTGTGACTGCCCATATTTCAGGGAAGATGCGCAAGAACTACATTCGCATCCTGACTGGCGACAAGGTCCGCGTTGAACTGACGCCTTATGACCTGAGTAAAGGCCGTATCACCTACCGCGAACGCTAGCTTTCCTGAAGCTCAAGCTCTTCCTCTTCTACTGTTACTTCCAACTTGTTGTCCGCCTTGTTGAGGCGGACCAGTGCGGTGCCGCCCGACTGGGCGAGTGATCCGAACAGCACCATCTCGGCCAGCGGCTTCTTGATGTACTCCTGTATAACGCGTTCCATGGGGCGTGCCCCCATGTGTATGTCGTAACCTTTTTCCACCAGCCACAGGCGGGCATCCTCATCCACGTCAATGGTCACACGCTTCTCATCCAGTTGACTCTGCAACTCGGTGAGGAACTTGTCTACCACGGTGAGAATCACATCTTCACCCAGGGGCTGAAATTGTACGACGCTGTCCAGCCGGTTGCGGAACTCCGGGCTAAACATTTTATTGATGGCTTCCATACCATCGCTGCTGTGATCCGCCCTGGTAAAGCCGATGGTACGGCGACTGATACTCTCTGCGCCGGCGTTCGTGGTCATCACCAGGATGACATTGCGAAAATCCGCCTTGCGACCGTTGTTATCGGTCAGAGTGCCGTGGTCCATGACCTGCAATAGCAGATTGAACACTTCCGGATGAGCCTTCTCAACCTCATCCAGCAGCACCACCGCATGAGGGTGCTTGGTAACGGCGTCAGTTAGCAAACCGCCCTGATCAAAACCCACATAGCCCGGTGGCGCGCCTATCAGGCGAGACACCGTGTGGCGCTCCATGTATTCCGACATATCGAAGCGAATCAGTTCCAGACCCAGCAGGCCGGCCAGTTGCCGGGTCACCTCGGTCTTGCCGACACCCGTAGGGCCCGCCAGCAGGAATGAGCCGATGGGCTTTTCCCCTGCCCTGAGGCCGGCGCGGGCCAGCTTGATGGAGGTGGCCAGGCTGCTGATGGCCTCATCCTGGCCGAATACGACCATTTGCAGGTTGCTCTCCAGCTTTTTCAGGGTGTTCTTATCATCTGTACTGACGGTTTTTGGCGGGATACGGGCGATCTTGGCGATTACAGTCTCGATATCGCCGACACCAATGACCTTTTTACGCTTGGAAGGAGACAGCAACTGCTGGTAGGCGCCCGCCTCATCGATGACATCGATCGCCTTGTCCGGCAGGAAACGGTCGGTGATATAGCGGGCGGACAAGTCAGTGGCCACGCGCAGTGCCCTGTCCGTGTAGCGCAGGCCATGATGCTCCTCGAAACGGGACTTCAGGCCCTTGAGTATCTTGTAGGCGTCGTCCGCGCTGGGTTCCATCACATCGATCTTCTGAAAGCGTCGGCTGAGGGCTTTGTCCTTGTCGAAGATACCGCGATATTCCTGAAAAGTGGTAGAGCCGATACAGCGTAACTTACCGGAACTCAGCATCGGCTTTAACAGGTTGCTGGCGTCCATCACCCCGCCCGAGGCGGCGCCGGCACCGATGATGGTATGTACCTCATCGATAAACAGAATAGCGTGCTCACGCTTTTTCAGCTCCCCCAGCAGGCCCTTGAGGCGCTTCTCGAAATCACCTCGATATTTGGTGCCCGCCAGCAGGGCGCCGAGGTCCAGGGAATATACGACGCTGCCCTTGAGAATCTCCGGCACCTCGCCATCCACGATTTTTTTGGCCAGGCCCTCCACAATGGCCGTCTTGCCCACGCCGGACTCACCCACCAGCAGTGGATTATTCTTGCGCCGGCGGGCCAGAATCTGCGCCACGCGTTCAACCTCGGCAATACGCCCGATCAGCGGATCGATATGGCCGGCGGCGGCCTCGATGTTCAGGTTGGTGGTGAAGCTGTCCAGTGGGTTGGAGTCTGCCTCATTCGCACCTGATTCTTCGGTGCCTGCCTGCCCGGGCTCGGGGGTATCACCCTCATTGGACACCTTGGAAATACCGTGAGTGATGTAATTCACCACATCCAGGCGGGCGACACTCTGGGTCTTGAGGAAAAAAACCGCCTGGCTTTCCTGCTCACTGAAAATCGCCACCAGCACATTGGCGCCGGTAACCTCGCTTTTGCCTGATGACTGCACATGAAACACCGCGCGCTGTAACACACGCTGAAACCCCAGCGTCGGCTGGGTGTCACGGTCGTCTTCGTCCTCTGGAATAAGGGGGGTAGTAGCGTCCACAAACTCCACCAGGTCGCCGCGCAGGCCACCTATGTCAGCACCACAGGCCTTGAGTACCCGGATTGCATCGTTGTTGTCCAGCAATGCCAGTAACAGGTGCTCCACAGTCATAAACTCGTGGCGCTTGGCCCTGGCGCCCCTGAAGGCATCATTCAGCGTTTGTTCCAGGTCTTTACTCAGCATACCTATCGCTCCCGGGAACTTATCCCTCAGATGCCTCTATTTCACACAATAACGGGTGCTCTTGTTCACGGGCATACTGGTTCACCTGGGCCGCTTTGGTCTCTGCGATATCCCAGGTGTAAATCCCACATACGCCTTTGCCCTGCGTGTGTACGGTCAACATAACATGCGTCGCCTGTTCGCGGTTCATACGAAAGAAAACCTCGAGCACCTCAACGACAAACTCCATAGGGGTATAGTCATCGTTCATCAGTACCACTTTGAACAGCGGCGGACGCTTAAGTTCAGGTTTGGACTCCTGCAGCGCTAAACCGCCGTCGGAATCCTCCTGTTCCTTACTCATTCGCCAGTTGCCGCCCCGGGGTAAATCTATCACTCAAGCACTCTCATTTCGATTTGCTGATCAATTACTGTATATGGCCACCTTATACGCTTTTTCAAGGTGGGGAAAGCGCGCTTTGTCCTTGAGTTTTGTGAACAAGTGGATCATGCACGATGGTAGCCGGTGTTGTAAACAGTGCGGCTCCTATCGGGTTTGTGCATGGCAATTTCGGATTCCAACAAAAAGGGCCCGTGTCACCACGAGCCCTTTTTGTAACGTGCTTTGCTATTACATGGAAGCGATGATCGCCTTGCCAAACTCGGAGCAGCTCAGCAGTGTCGCACCTTCCATCTGGCGCTCGAAGTCATAAGTCACAGTGCCGTTCTGGATGGCGCCGTTCATGCCGTTGATGATCAGGTCCGCAGCCTCGTTCCAGCCCATGTGGCGCAGCATCATTTCCGCAGACAGGATCAGAGAACCGGGGTTGACCTTATCCTGGCCGGCGTACTTGGGCGCGGTGCCGTGAGTGGCTTCGAACAGGGCGATAGTGTCGCTCAGGTTGGCGCCCGGGGCAATACCGATACCACCTACCTGGGCTGCCAGGGCATCTGACAGGTAGTCACCGTTCAGGTTCAGGGTGGCAACCACGCTGTACTCTTTGGGGCGGGTCAAAATCTGCTGTAACATGGCGTCAGCAATCACATCCTTGATGATGATTTCATTGCCACTGTCGGGGTTCTTGATGGAAACCCAGGGGCCCCCGTCAATCAATTCACCACCGAATTCTTCCTGGGCCAGCTCGTAACTCCAGTCGCGGAAAGCACCTTCGGTGAACTTCATGATGTTGCCTTTGTGCACGATGGTCACTGAGGGCAGGTCCTGGTCGATGGCGTACTGGATGGCCTTGCGCACCAGGCGTTTGGTGCCCTCCTCAGAGACCGGCTTGATGCCGATGCCGACATTGTTGGGGAAACGTATCTTGGTGGCTCCCATTTCATTGATAATAAAATCAACCACTTTCTGGGCTTCCCCGGTACCGGCTTCGTATTCTATGCCGGCGTAGATGTCTTCGGAGTTTTCGCGGAAGATCACCATATTGCAGGCGCCGGGGTCCTTCACCGGAGAGGGTACGCCTTCAAACCAGCGTACGGGGCGCAGGCAGGTGTACAGGTCCAGTTCCTGGCGCAGGGCCACGTTCAGGGAACGAAAACCACCGCCCACAGGCGTCGTCAGCGGGCCCTTTATGCCAACCGAATATTCCTTGATTGCATCCAGGGTCTCCTCGGGAAACCAGTCACCGTCGTACAGCTCAGCTGCTTTCTCGCCGGTATAGATCTCCATCCAGGAAATTTTCTTGTCCCCGCCATAAGCCTTGTCGATCGCGGCGTTTACCACGTCGATCATCACGGGGCTGATATCGACGCCAATTCCATCACCTTCAATGTACGGGATGATAGGTTTGTCTGGGACGTTCAGGCTGTAATCTTCATTGACGGTGATTTTACTACCCTCAGTAGGGACCTGAATATGCTTGTAGCCCATAATGTGCTCCTTTGCTGCTGGGTTCTTGGGATCAGGACCGGCATGGTTTGCCATCCCGTTTGAAACGGCGCGTATTGTAGCACAATTAAGTCGCAAAATTCTCGGGGAATAGCCGGCTCTATTTAACGAAAATGAGCGGAAAATCTGGCCAAAAGGGCTTTTCCGCAGTAGGTTACTATTCTCGGACAGGCTCCTGGGTAAAATGTCTAAAATAATACTCCTGAACAAGCCTTTTCACGTTCTCAGTCAATTCAGTGACAAAGAGGGGCCACCCGGACGGCCGCGCGCCACCCTCGCCGACTACCTTACGGCACCAGATTTTCGAGTGGCCGGACGCCTCGACTATGATTCAGAGGGCCTGTTGCTACTGACTGACGACGGATTACTGCAACAACAGATCACCAACCCCCGGCACAAGCAGTGGAAGACCTACCTGGTCCAGGTAGAGGGAGAGCCGGACGATGTGTCTGTGCAGCAACTAACAGACGGTATTGAACTCAAGGACGGCCCCACCCTTCCCGCCCGCGTCAGGCGGGTGCCAACCCCGCAGATCTGGCCCAGAACACCTCCTGTGCGCAGGCGTAAATCCATACCTGACAGCTGGCTGGAACTATCTATACGCGAAGGTCGCAATCGCCAGGTACGGCGAATGACCGCGGCCATCGGCTTCCCAACCCTGCGCCTGGTGCGCACGCGCATTGGCGACTGGTCCCTGCAGGGGCTGGCTCCCGGGGAGCACCAGGAGCTATCCGTCCACATGCCGTCCAGGCCTGCGAAGCCTGGTTCACGGAAAAGAAGGTAGCGCACTACTGCCAACACAAGGCAATTATCACCAATTCTGCTAGAATGGACAGCCTCCGGATGCTGACCGCCATAGGACAGCGGCACCGGGGTACTTCTTATCCCCTGAACGTGACTTATAACGAATGAGCCTGAATTCTGCCAGCAAAGTCATCGTCGGTATGTCCGGTGGCGTCGACTCCTCCGTGTCCGCCCTACTCCTGAAGCAGCAGGGCTATCAGGTGGAAGGCCTGTTTATGAAAAACTGGGAGGAGGACGACGGCACGCAATACTGCACAGCAAAAGAAGATTTTGCCGACGCCCGGGCTGTGGCTGACAAGTTGGGCATCACTCTGCACGGCGCCAATTTCGCCGCGGAATACTGGGATAACGTATTTGAGCATTTTTTGGCTGAATACAAGGCCGGTCGCACACCCAATCCGGATGTCCTTTGTAACCGTGAAATCAAGTTCAAGGCCTTCCTGGATTACGCCAGGCTCCTGGGGGCGGACTATATCGCCACGGGTCACTATACGCGCCGGGGAGAGGCCGACAGTAAAGCCACCCTGCTCAAGGGTCTTGATAACAACAAGGACCAGAGTTACTTCCTGCATGCGGTGGGCCATGCGGAACTGGAGAAAACCCTGTTTCCCGTGGGCGAGAAAGAAAAGCCACTGGTGAGAAAGCTGGCAGAGCAACACGGCCTGGCGACCGCGAAAAAGAAAGACTCCACCGGCATCTGCTTTATCGGCGAGCGTCGTTTCAAGGACTTTTTACAGCAGTACCTGCCGGCACAGCCGGGTGAGATACTGAGCCTGGACGGGGAACACCTGGGAGCGCACCACGGGCTGATGTACCACACGATTGGTCAGCGTCAGGGCCTGGGTATTGGCGGCCTGTCCAATCATGCGGAGGCGCCCTGGTACGTGGTGGCGAAGGACCTGGACAACAATATTTTGCTGGTGGCGCAGGGCAATGACCACCCCGCCCTATTCTCCTCCAGCCTGGACACAGGTAAAATCTACTGGGTAGCCGCCACAGCGCCACAGTTGCCACTGAGTTGCATGGCCAAAGTGCGTTACCGACAGCCAGACCAGGCCTGCACCATCAGCCCCGGGGACAGTGGTTACCGGGTGGATTTTGAACAACCCCAACGCGCGGTGACGCCGGGGCAGTCGGTGGTTTTTTACCAGGGCGAAGTGTGCCTGGGTGGCGGTGTTATTCAACATACTGAGTAATCAATGAGCGAATCAAAACTCTCTAAACTTGAACAGCAGACAGTGGCATTGGCCGGAGTGGCACAGGCTGCGTGCCTGGTAGACCAGGTTTCCAAAACCGGCAGCTACCCGTTGGAATTTCTGGAGCCATCAGTGCACAGCCTGTTCGAATTCGATGCAGAGTGCATCGAGGATGTTTTTGGTGGCCTCCCCGGCGTAAAGTTGGGCCTGCACAATTTGAGCAGCCTGCTGGCCAGTCGCCAGGCGCGGGAAAACCATGATGTGGTGCGCTATGTATTCAGCCTGCTTTACCTTGAGCACAAATTCGCTGCCGACCAGGAGATGATGTCAGTGGTGCACTCGCGCCTGGAGCACGCCAGTTTCCGCGCCGAGCATTTCGCCACCCATGTCCATGACCTGTGCCACAGTGTATCGGGAATCTACCAGGATACACTGAGCGAACTGAAATTTCGCATCAAGGTCAACGGCAGCGCCCAGCACCTGCAAAATACACAGAATGCCGATGTGATCCGCACTCTGCTGCTGGCGGGCATTCGCTCCGCTTTCCTGTGGCGCCAACTGGGCGGACGCCGCTGGAAGCTGATTGTGAAACGCAAGCAATTGCTGAAGGCCTCACAGAACCTGTCCCGGGGTCTGGGCCTGGTGTAGTGTAAAATCGCCCTTTAATTTTTCGGAGCAACTCATGGAATTGTCAGCACTCAGCGCAGTCTCCCCCATCGACGGCCGTTACGGCAGCAAAACCACAGCCCTGCGTGAGGTGTTCAGTGAATTCGGCCTGATCAAACGCCGTTTGCTGGTGGAAGTCCGCTGGCTACAGTGCCTGGCTGCGCACCGGGAAATCGTTGAAGTCCCTGCGCTGTCCCTGGAAGCAAACCGTGTACTGGAAGAGATACTGGAGAGCTTTGGCGAGGTGGATGCGCGGCGTATCAAGGATATCGAAGCGACCACCAATCACGATGTCAAGGCAGTGGAATATTTCCTCAAGGAACGCTTCGCCGGCAACGCAGAGCTGGAGGCGGTGTCAGAGTTTGTTCACTTTGCCTGCACCTCTGAGGATATCAACAACCTGTCCCACGCCCTCATGCTGCGCGACGGTATGCAGTCAGTGCTATTGCCGGCCATGCTTGAGGTGGTCACTGCCCTGGCCGGCGTGGCGCAGGAAGCGGCAGCAGTGCCTATGCTGTCACGTACACACGGCCAGACGGCAAGCCCCTCCACCATGGGGAAGGAGTTCGCCAATGTCGTTGCGCGCCTGCGCCGCCAAATCAGCCAGCTGCAACAGGTAGAATTCCTGGGCAAAATCAATGGCGCCGTCGGTAATTACAACGCCCATTTATCGGCCTATCCACAGGTTGACTGGCAGCTCAATGCACAGGAATTTGTGACATCCCTGGGTCTCAGCTGGAATCCTTACACCACGCAGATCGAGCCCCACGATTACATGGCGGAGCTGTTCGATACCATCGCCCGTTTCAACATCATCCTGATCGACTTCGACCGTGACATCTGGGGCTATATCTCCATGGGTTATTTCAAGCAGAAAACCGTGGCCGGGGAAGTGGGCTCATCCACCATGCCGCACAAAGTAAACCCTATTGATTTTGAGAATTCGGAAGGCAATCTCGGCCTGGCCAACGCGGTATTCGGGCACCTGTCGGCCAAACTGCCGCTCAGTCGCTGGCAGCGTGACCTCACCGACAGCACCGTGCTGCGCAATATGGGTGTGGGCGCCGGTTACAGCCTGATCGCTTACCAGTCCAGCCTCAAGGGTATTGGTAAGTTGCAACTGAACGAAGTGTGTTTGGCCGATGACCTGGACAGCAGCTGGGAAGTGCTGGCCGAACCCATACAAACGGTGATGCGTCGCTATGGCATCGAAAAACCCTACGAAAAACTTAAAGAGCTCACCCGTGGCCAGGACATGAACAAAGAGGTCATCCAGGCCTTTGTAGCGGCACTGGATTTACCCGAGGAGGCCAAACAGCAGTTATTGGCCCTGACGCCGGCCAACTATATCGGTAACGCCCCAGACCAAGCCCGGGCCATTGAGTAAGCACGCTATGGGTAACGGCTGGAACCAGAACTTCGACCGGGAAATATTCCTTGCCCGGCACTGGCAACGCAAGCCACTGCTGATCCGTTCCGCTGTGAAAGACTTCAGCCCCCCGTTGGACCGCCACGAACTGGCGGGGCTGGCGCTGGAAGAAGGCGTGGAGTCGCGCATCGTTGAATACCGGGACGCCCTGTGGCAATTGCATCACGGCCCGTTCTCAGAACAGGATTATCAACGGGATTTCCCCTGGACCCTGCTGGTGCAGGCAGTCGATCACTACATTCCAGAAGTCGCCACGTTGCGCCGGTTATTTGATTTTCTCCCCCAGTGGCGAGTGGACGATGTGATGGTCAGTTACGCTGTAGATGGTGGCAGCGTGGGCCCCCACTATGACAACTATGATGTTTTCCTGTTACAGGGCGAAGGGGAGCGGCTATGGCGGCTCGGCCAGTTCTGCGACAGTAGCTCCACCCTTTTGCCCCATGACGAGCTGCGTATACTCGATACCTTCGAGAGCGAGCAGGAGCATCTGCTGGGTCCGGGAGACATGCTTTATGTGCCATCCGGCATCGCCCACTGGGGCATTGCCCGGGGTGAGTGCACCACGTTTTCCATCGGCTTTCGGGCACCGCGCATCAACGATATGGTATCGCGCTGGGTCGACCAATTATTAGAGCAAATGGACAGCGACCAGTTCTACCGCGATGCCGGCCAGGCCTCGGTAACGCGCCCCGGCGAGATACGCCCGCGCGATATGGAGAGGGCGCTGGCCCAGTTACAGGCCGCCCTGGACCAGGATCCCTGCAACCACTGGTTTGGCGAGTTGGTTACCGAGCCGCGCTACGAACCAGCACCGGATGATGACGAGTTGGCCGAGGCCAAAGCCCTGTTGAGGGACGGTGCCACGTTTGTCAAGTTGTCTCCCGCCGCCAAACTTGCCTGGCAGCAAGAGCTGGAAGGTATTGCCGTGTTTGCCAACGGTGGGAGTATTGAGTTTCCGCAAGGCGTCCTGCCAGTCCTGATAACCCTGTGTGATAGCTGGCGACTGGAGGGCGATACACTGTCTGGCGCCATGGTCGATCTCGATAGCGCCGCTCTGCTACACTACTTACTGGAAAGTGGATGTATTTATGTCGAATGATGAATCGGGCAAAGAGTCGAGTGAAGAGCCTGGCAAAGAGTTGAACGACGTGCCGGAGGGTTTTGTCGCGGGCGTAGAATACCCCCATCCTTTCGCCGAGATGGCTGTTGAACTGTGCGGCAGCGCATCACGGTATGTTTGTATACTGAGCCCACGCCTGGATCACGAGGCTTTTGACACCCCCGAGCTGGCCCAGACCCTGAGCACCCTGGCGCGCCTCAGCCGCCAGACCAAGGTGCGTATACTGATCAGCGACTCCCGCGGCCTGGTAGGTCGCGGTCATCACCTGCTGCAACTGGCCCGGCGCATACCCAGCTCCCTGGTTATCCAGAAGCTGGCGGAACACCCTGACTGGAATGGTGAAACCATTGTAATCAGGGATCGCGACGGCGTGCTGTACAAGCCCGGTGGCAGTGATCATGACGGATTCTATGAGCCCGATTCCCGGGCATCGACACAGAAACATCTCGAACTGTTTGAGGAACTCTGGCGACACAGTGCCCAGGACACCGAGCTGCGCTCACTGAGTTTGTAAGGAGCTAGCCGCGATTGATACGGGCCGCAAGCAGGCCGGCCCCCTGAATAAACAAAACCGGACCAAAAAAATAAGCGAGAAACAACGGTCCGTTGAAGAAGAACTCAACCTCATACTGTAAACCGCCAGCCGCCCCACCATCCCCTGCGCTTTTGGTACTGAATTCCAGAGGCTCGGAAGCACCTGCCGCCATCACATTGACCGAGATTTCGCGTGATATAAAGGGCAGAAAAATCTCCTGCCCGATGGGATCGCGGCTCAGGTTGTTCCATTCCACCAGTGTTATCACGGCGAGCGCCACAGCCCAGGCTATGCTCAGATGAGTGGCGTGGTTCATTACGGGTCTGCTCATAGTCAAGCGACGAGCAGTTGAGGTGATGCAAAAGCTGGAAGCGTCGTCATGCGGTCAGCTCATTTGCGCAATCGCATCAGCCAGCGCCAGCTGACGCTGCGCCTCTTCGACGTGTAAATTTTCCACCAGGCGACCCTTGACTACCACCACACCTTTACCCTCCGCCCGCGCCTGCTCGAAGGCCTCAATAATGTCGCGCGAGCTGGCGATCTCCTGTTCATCGGGAGCGAAGGCAGTGTTGGCGGCATCAATTTGCTTCGGATGAATCAGGCTTTTGCCATCGAAGCCCAGGTCCCGGCCCTGTTCGCAGGAGGTGCGCAGCAATTCATCATTTTCCAGCTCGAGTTGCACGCCGTCGATGATATGCAGGCCGTGAGCCCTGGCGGCGTAAACACAAAGATTCAGCGCGGTGATAAAGCCGAGTCGATCGGGTGTGTGACGCACGCGGGTATCCTTGGACAGGTCGGATGTGCCCATCACCATGCCCTTCAGTCGCGGGTGAGCGCTGGCCACTTCCGCGATATTCAGGATGCACAGGGGTGTTTCGGCCATAATCCACATGTCTACGCTACCGGGACAGCCAGCGGCTTCAAAAGCAGAAATTGCCTCTAGCACATCAGCGGTGGTGGATATCTTGGGGATCAGGACCGCGTCTGGGGCGGCGCCCGCAGCGCAGATGGCGCTGATATCGTCCAGGCCCCATTCTGTGGACAATGCGTTGATACGTACCATCAGCTCCCGATGACCATAACCACCCTGCTCCAGGGCCGCTGTAATTTGCTCCCTGGCCAGCTGCTTGGCCTCCGGGGCGACCGAGTCTTCCATATCGAGAATCAGGCAATCCGCCGGCAGGGATCGGGCCTTGTCCAGGGCGCGCGGGTTGGAGCCTGGCATATAGAGCAATGAACGGCGGGGTCTGATCTTCATCGTGTAATTCCTTGAATGTCTGTGTAGGTGTCTCTGAAAGGGAGCCAAGGATACAGAAGTTTGCGGAGTGTAAGCAAGGCCGGTCATTGCATGTATGCTTGTCTGTAGCGGCTCAGGGCTTTAAAATGGGGAGTTTAAATAACTGAATGATCCGGGCCAACCCCGTGCGGGTCGCACAGTCCATTTCACCCGTAGTTTTATTGAACAGGCAGGATAAACCATGATCGATGTCTCCAACGATGGCGGGCAATCGCTGTCCCAGGCCGCTGCGATATTGAATGACACTCAAGGCCTCATCGACCGGGCGCTGGCCGTGCTGAAATCAAAAACCCTGGATGGCGACCGGGTCTCCCCGGCGAAGCTCGATGGCTATCAGTTGGTTTCCTACGAGCTGTCCCTGTGTTGGGCCGAATGCTCCGCATCCAGCTTTCTGTTGGCCCACGCCAGGCGCCTCCGGGAGGAGATGCCAGAGGCGGCTGATTTTACTACACGCCTGGCGGCACTTTTCTGTGCAGAGGCTGTCACCAACAGCGCCGCCCGCATGCGCACCAGGCCCGCGGATTTTGGTCTCACCGATCTGGACATCTCCGCCGTGACATCCGACGATGCCGCAGCTGCATTCCTGACAGAGCAGCTTAGCGCCGGGAACATCGCAGCTATCGGCCAGGAAGTGCTGGATCGCGATGGCGACCTCGGTCCCGACCTGCTGAGCGAGCACCACACCATGATGCGCGATAATTTCCACCGCTTCGCAGACGACGTGGTCGCACCCCTGTCGGAAGAAATACACCGGGAGGACCTGATCATCCCTGATGCCATCCTGGTGCCGCTCAAGGAAATGGGTATGTTCGCCCTGTCCATCCCCGAGACCTACGGCGGCCTGCAGGAAGACGACAAGGAAGACACCATGGGCATGATCGTGGTGACTGAAGAATTGTCCCGGGGCTCTCTGGGCGCCGCCGGCAGCCTGATCACCCGGCCTGAGATCCTGTCCCGGGCACTGCTTAAGGGCGGCACCGAAGAGCAGAAACAACACTGGCTGCCACAACTGGCAGTGGGTGAGCCATTGTGCGCTGTGGCGGTCACCGAACCCAACTACGGTTCCGATGTGGCCGGTGTACGCCTGAGGGCCACCGCTACCGAGGGTGGCTGGATACTCAACGGCGCCAAGACCTGGTGCACATTCGGCGGCAAGGCCGGCTTGCTGATGGTACTTGCCCGCACCGACCCCGACATGTCCGCGGGGCACCGCGGTCTGTCCATGTTCCTGGTGGAAAAACCCAGCAGCGACGGCCACGATTTTGAAGTTACATCTGAAACAGGCGGCCAACTGACCGGACGGGCGATATCCACCATAGGCTACCGCGGCATGCATTCATTCGAGCTGTTCTTCGATGACTTCTTCGTCCCTGCGAAAAATATGCTGGGCGGTGGCGACGGTGAGGGCAAGGGCTTTTACTATGCCATGGCCGGCTTCGCCGGTGGCCGAATACAGACCGCGGCCCGCGCTGTGGGCGTAATGCGGGCGGCCTTCGAAAGGGCTATTTCCTACTCCAAGGAACGGTTGGTATTCAACCAGCCTATCGCACAATACCAGCTCACCCAGGTAAAACTGGCCCGCATGGCGGCGTTACTGCTGGCCTGTCGCCAGATCACCTATGATGTTGCCAACCTGATGGACCGGGGCTCCGGCGATATGGAAGCCAGCGGCGCCAAGCTGTTCGCCAGCAAGACCGCCGAGTGGCTCACCCGCGAGGCGCTACAGATTCACGGCGGTATGGGCTATGCAGAGGAAACCCCGGTGAGCCGCTATTTTGTCGATGCTCGGGTGTTGTCCATCTTCGAGGGCGCCGAGGAAACCCTGGCCCTCAAAGTTATCATCCGTTCACTGGTTGAAAATGCAGGAGATCAAGCATGAGTGTTTCCCTGAAGCTGACACCCCAGGAAGAGATTTCCGCGGATATTCCCATCGACCTGGAGAAAACGCGCCAGCCGCAATACGGCCGCTACCTGGACGAACTGGATCCCGGGCAGGTCTTCGAGCACCCCCGCGGCTACACCTTCGACACCGCCAATATGCTGGATTTCGCCCGCACCTATCTGCAGGCCAATCCCCTGTACCTGAACACACCCTACGCCAGAGCGCACGGCTTTACGGATCTTCCGGCCAGCCCGCAGATGGTGTTCAATGTGACCCTGTCACTGGGCGTACAGAACGACTCGGAAAAGGCCATCGCCAATCTGGGCTACTACCAGGTGCAGTTTATCCGTGCGGTCTACCCGGGCGACACCCTGCGCGCCTTTACCAAAGTGCTGGAACGCAAGGACCGGGGGCCGGACAAACCCGGGATCACCCGCATCCGCACCGTGAGCGTCAATCAGAATGATGAGGTAGTGCTGCAATACGAGCGCAAGATCATGGTGGCCTGGCGCGGTGATCGCCTGCCGACCACACCGGCGCCAGATGTAGCCGTGGCCTTTCCCGGCGAGGACTCCCCACAAGTGCAACTGCCCCTGGCCGGCGGACACATTGGCACGGGGCTAACCGGACCCAATACTTATTTTGAAGACTTTACCCCCGGCGATATTATCGTGCACGCCAACGGCCGCACCATCACCGAGGAGCATATGGCTCTCACCTACCTCGTGGGTAACAGCCATCCCCTGCACTTCGACCGCATATTTTCCAGCAGCCTTTCCGGCAAGATGAGCGGTGAGCCCATCGTCTACGGTGGACTGGTGTTCGCCTGGCTGGATGGCCTGGCCAGCCGTGACGTCAGCGAACACGCGGTGTGGGAGCTGGGTTTTACCGAGGGCTATCACACCCAGCCGGCCTTCGCCGGGGATACCGTCGGCGCCCTGTCGCGTATACTGGCGGTGGAAGACGTCCCGGGGGCGGACGGCCACGGCATCGTAACCATGCAACTGATCGGCGTGAAGAATATTTCCGCCGCCGCGGCCCTGGAAAAATACGGTGCCGACCTGTTTATCAAGGAAGACAGCAAGCGCGGCCTGGGTGTGGACAAGATCACCGACAAGATTTTTGAAATCGAACGGCGCCTGCTGATCAAGCGTCGCCCCCGCTGAGGAGCCTCATTTTGAGCCAGAAAACTGTACAACGCGATCACCCATGGCTGATGCGCACCTATTCGGGTCACTCTTCGGCCAAGGCTTCCAACGAGCTGTATCGCATGAACCTGAACAAGGGGCAAACGGGGCTCTCCGTGGCCTTTGACCTGCCCACCCAGACGGGTTACGACTCGGACCACCCCCTGGCCAGGGGTGAAGTCGGCAAGGTGGGTGTCCCCATCAGCCACATAGCGGATATGGAAGCCCTGTTCCACCAGATACCCCTGGGGCAGATGAACACCTCCATGACCATTAATGCCACCGCGCCGTGGCTGTTGGCCCTGTATATAGCGGTCGCAGAGCGCCAGGGCGTAGACCACGCTCAGTTACAGGGCACCACCCAGAACGATGTACTCAAGGAATACCTGTCCCGGGGCACCTATATCTTCCCGCCGGAGCCCTCGGTGCGGCTGACCACGGACCTCATCGCCTATACCGTGGACAATATCCCGAAGTGGAACCCCACCAACATCTGCAGCTACCATCTGCAGGAGGCCGGCGCCACACCCACCCAGGAACTGGCCTACGCACTGTCCACTGCCGTCGCCATTCTCGATGCTGTGCAGGCATCCGGGCAGATCGCGCAAGAGCGGTTCCAGGCGGTGGTAGGCCGTATTTCCTTTTTTGTGAATGCCGGTATCCGTTTCGTGGAGGAAACCTGCAAGCTGCGCGCCTTCGGCCGTATGTGGGACACCATTGCGCAGGAGCGTTACGGTGTGGACGACCCCAAGCAGCGACGCTTTCGCTATGGCGTGCAGGTCAACTCACTGGGGCTCACCGAATCGCAACCGGAGAACAATGTACAGCGTATTGTGCTGGAAATGCTGGCAGTGACCCTGTCGAAAAATGCCAGGGCCCGGGCCATCCAGTTGCCCGCCTGGAACGAGGCTCTGGGATTGCCCCGCCCCTGGGACCAACAGTGGGCCCTGCGTATGCAACAGGTACTGGCCCTGGAGACTGACCTGCTGGAATACGGCGACCTGCTGGATGGCTCGCCGGTGGTTGAGGCGAAAGTACAGGAATTGATCGCCGGTGCGGAAGCGGAAATGGCGCGCGTAACCGAGCAGGGCGGCATGGTACAGGCTATCGAAAGTGGTTACGTCAAACGCGAGCTGGTGCAGAGCCACACTCTGCGCATGCGCAACATCGAAAGCGGCGATCTCAAGATAGTCGGCGTGAACTGCTTCCAGGAGACGGCGGAATCCCCGCTGACCGCTGGCACAGGTTCCGACATTATGCAGGTCGACGTACAAGCCGAGCGCGACCAGATCGCCGCGCTGCAAGCCTTTCGCGCCACCCGCAACCAGGGTGAAGTAGACGATTCCCTGGCGCAACTAAGGGCTGCCGCGATGGGTTGTGACAATATCATGCCCTCCTCCATCGCCTGCGCCCGGGCGGGAGTAACCACCGGGGAATGGAGCGAGGTACTGCGTAAGGTGTTTGGCGAGTATCGCGCGCCCACCGGCATTGATGTTTCTATGGCGGGCCAGACCGGCTCAGCCGCCCTCGATGAAGTGCGCGAGCGGGTACGCAAAACCGGCGAAGAACTGGGCCGCCCCTTGCGCTTACTGATCGGTAAACCGGGCCTGGACGGACACAGCAATGGCGCCGAGCAGATCGCCGTTAAAGGCCGCGACACAGGCTTTGAAATCGTCTATGAGGGCATACGCCTGACCCCGGCCCAGATCGCCCGCGCGGCACAGGAGGAGGGCGCCCACCTGATCGGCCTCTCCGTGCTGTCGGGCAGCCACATGGAACTGGTTGAGGATATCTACAGCGAGTTGGAGAAAATCGGTGCGACGGGAGTGCCCCTGGTTATTGGCGGTATTATTCCGCAAGACGATGCTCGCCAACTGAAGGAACAGGGCATAGCGGCTGTATTCACGCCCAAGGATGTGGACATGAACGCAATAATGGCTGATATGGTCGATATCATTCGATGCGCCAACGGCCTGGAGGCCTTCGCGTAGCATCACCGATGAAGCCGCACACACTACCAGACCCTGCCGAACTCGCTGTTAGCGTCAGCAGGGGCGAACGTGCGGCCCTGGCCACCGCGCTTAACCTGCTGGACGACCGGCGCAGTGAATCGCGCCAGTGCGCGGCGGTTTTTCTGGCCCGGTTACAGCACGATGGATCCAGTGCAGGCGGGCGCCTGATTGGCATTACCGGGCCACCGGGCGCCGGTAAATCATCGCTGACCGCGGCGCTGATAAGCGTGTGGCGGCAGCGGGGGCTGCGCGTTGGCGTACTGGCTGTCGACCCGTCCAGTCCCATGAGTGGTGGCGCCCTGCTGGGTGACAGGTTGCGCATGAAGACCAGCAGCGATGACGATGGCGTGTTCGTCCGCTCCCTGGCCTGTCGCGGTGAATTTGGTGGCCTGAGCGCCGAGGTGTGGCCCATGAGCCTGGTTATGCTGGCGGCCTTCGATGTGACTGTAATCGAGACAGTCGGCGTGGGGCAGCGGGAAATTGACATATCGCGGATGTGTGATACCACCTGTTACGTGGCGCAACCGGGCTCCGGCGACAGTGTGCAGTTTTTGAAAGCGGGCATACTCGAAGTGCCCCATATAATAGCCGTCAACAAGGAGGATATGGGCGCGGTGGCGCGCCGCACCCTGTCAGAATTGGGCGCTGCGATGAACCGCGAACACCCCGACGGGCACTGGCAGGTCTCGGTGCTGTCCGTCAGTGCCACGCGTGGCAGCGGCATAACGGCACTGGCCGATGCCATGGAGCAGCACCATGACTTGTTGCTTTCACGCAATGCCCTGGGGCCACGCCGCCAGCGTTACCAGGCCCAATGGATATTAAAGAGACTGCTCGAAGAGTTCGGCAGTTTCGGCATTGAGCGACTCGGCGGGGAGCAGGCAGTATTCTCCCGGCTGGAGACGCAAAATCTGGCGCTGTTTGAACAGTATGAACAATTCAGACAGCGCGCAGTTGGTTTTTATAATGACACACAACATTGAGATAACACTGAGGAGGTAACAATGCGTAGTCCCCGAGATTTTTTCCAACCCCTGGCGCTGGGCGCCCCGCACCCCTTGCAGGACATTCCAGTACGCCCGTCACGAATGATTCACTTCTTCGACCCAAGCAACCCCAGAATGGCGGAAAAGGCGCCGGGCATTGCCAGCAAGGTGGATATCCTGCTGGGCAATATGGAGGACGCCGTCTCTATAGACAACAAGGAAGCCGCCAGAGAGGGCTTTATCAAGATCGCCCGCGATAACAACTTCGGTGACACCCAGCTGTGGACCCGGGTAAACAGCCTGGACAGCCCCTGGTTCCTGGATGACGTCACACGGATTGTTACCGAGGTGGGTGACAAGGTGGACGTCATCATGCTGCCCAAGGTTCAGGGCGCATGGGATATCCACTATGTCGACCAGCTGATAGCCCAGCTGGAGGCCAGGGCGGGCTTGCAGCGGCCTATTCTGCTGCACTGCATCCTGGAAACGGCCCTGGGTGTGGCCAATGTGGAAGAGATCGCCAATGCCAGCCCGCGGATCCAGGGTATGAGCCTGGGGCCCGCCGACCTGGCGGCTTCGAGGCGCATGAAGACCACCCGCGTTGGCGGCGGCCACCCCGGCTATGTGGTGCGCAACGACCCTGACCCTTCGAACCCTGAAGCTGCACGGGGCACGCACCAGCAGGATCTGTGGCACTACACCATCGCACGCATGGTAGATGCCTGCGTGGGCGTTGGCGCCCTGCCCTTTTACGGCCCGTTTGGCGCCATAGATGATCCCCTGGCTTGCGAGGACCAGTTCCGCAACGCCTTCCTCATGGGTTGCGTGGGCGCCTGGTCTTTGCATCCCAATCAGATAGACATCGCCAAAAACGTCTTCAGCCCACCGGCGGACGAGGTGATCTGGGCCAAACGCGTACTGGAGGCACTGCCCGATGGCAGCGGCGTTTCGATGGTCGATGGCAAGATGCAGGACGATGCCTCCTGGAAACAGTGCAAGGTCATGGTCGACCTGGCGCGCCTGATCGCCGATAAGGACCCACAGCGCAAGGCGCTATACGGTTTCTAGGTTGAAACTGGATGAGATGATTTCAGAGCGATTTTCTCTGGACGAGATCAATTTTGTAAAAAGCCATTTTTAAAAGAAATTATATTTAAGGAAAATGCATGAAACATAGTTTTACAGATGAACACGAGCAGTTCAGGGAATTTGTTCGAAAGTTCATGGGCGCAAATTCAGACACGACGGAAGTTCGGCGACTGATGGAAACTGATATTGGGTATGA
>QNFS01000027.1 GCA_003646415.1 Gammaproteobacteria bacterium | reverse complement strand
TTGCTTGACTACCGGTCTGTTCAGTTTGCCCATATTTCCTCCCCCTATCGAATATGAAATGTACGGGGAGGAGAATACCGAGTGTCAGCGGGAGGAGAATAACGGCCTACTATGGCCGGTTACTCTTCTCTGACAGAGGGATACTTTTTAACCGCTCCATATTTGTGGCCTTGAAAAATAACCTGCCCTCATCTACTAATGTTTCAGCCAGGGCAAAGCAATCGTCAACTTTATCGGCCCATTTACAAAACCGAGCTAATGAACGTATTGGCTCACGGCTTTCTATAATTACTTCCAATTCTTTTAGCGGCTTCAATATATTGCCTATGAGTGTTTCCTTGATATCGGCGTTTAATATGCCCAAACCCTCGAGTTGCTCGACCTGCTCCAGTTGAAACGCGGTACTGTCATTCTCAGCCAGAGCATCAATCGCCGCATTATCTTCCGTATTATTAGCCAATTCCGTTAATACCGCGAGTAGTTCTGCTGGATAAGCCTTCTTAAAGCCGGTTAATGACCGATAGAGCCAGTTCGCTCCATAGGGGGCTAGTTTTAGTTCTTTTATCCGGTTCTTTAGGTTTTCATTTTGCTCAAGAAAAGTATTGAGCCGAATCTGTTGTTGCCTCAGGATCTCGTGATCCAAAAACACCTGTTCTTGTTCTTTATAGGATGTTCCGATAAGCCGCTGACCACACTCTTCACAAAGATTGGTTTCTTTCTCCCCGGAATAAACGACCCAAAACCCTCTACTGTGTGTTTTTTGGCAAGCACTGGCACCACAAGAGGCATCTTGTTCTTTAAAAGCATAAAGACCTTTAACTTGGTAAGAACGAAACTTCCGGGTATCAACCGAGGCTTGGTGCGCAGGCCGGTTGACAATATCCTCCCATGTTTCCAGTTTTACTTGATCTTCAAGTTCAAATACTTGCACCTTTAATACCTCATACAGTTATTGGTAGGAATGGATTGTATCCGAAGTTAGACTCGCGCCCAGTGGTCTTTGAGTGTCATGGCACTTATTTTCTACAAAAGTTTCCAACCATAGATAGCTGTCATCCCAAGAGTATAAGCGGCTAGAATAAGAACATTAACCGGATTTCCAGAAAGTTTTGGCGTTTTGATCTGTGACACGTTCAAGGCCGCGAGTCCTAGACCGCTGGCATAGAGAACTGAAGAAAAAATCCCACCACTAAAAGCACCTTCAAACAGAAATACAAAAACAAGTATTATATTATTGTTGTCGAGTGCTAGTCCTGTATATTTCGTTCCACCAGCAAGACCGAACGTACTAAAATAACTTAACCGTATAGCACTGGCGGCAAGCATTAGAAATGCTCCAGGTAGAAATATAGGGTCAAATTTTCCATAACTCAAAAGAAGAATAGCAGGAGTGACGCCATAGCTCACAATGTCTATTAGCACATCAAGTTGCCCACCAAAAATTCGGTCATCACCCGTCCGCCCTTTCATCCTGCGCGCAATGAGTCCATCGGCCCAATCAAAAGCTACAGCCCATATCATTCCAATCATTGCAGCCGAATAAACACCTAAAATGCTGTAGTAAATAGCAAGTGTTGTGCAAGCCAATCCTGCAAGCGAACAGATATTGGGAAGATCCCGGACATAGGAAAGAATTGAGTTAGGGTGTGACTCTTGAAGTGACGGGTTTTCTATTGACATCGTAAATCCTATAAATAATGTATGGATATTATGAGGATAGGGTAATAGCGTGCTATTATGGTCGGCTACATAATTTTGGCCCAAGGATTAATCTTAAATATGGTTGTATATACGGTAGGTACGTTTGATTTATTGCATGTGGGTCACCTTGCCTTGCTAGAATACTGCAAAACATTAGGTGACACTGTTGCGGTTGGTGTTGCCTCCGATGATGTAGTAAACCTTTATAAGCCCAATGTCCCAGTTATTCCTCTAAACCAACGATTGGCAATGCTAGCAGCCTTGCGATGTGTCGATATTGTACGCTCCTACCATGAGCTTGAATATGTATCTGTTTGTAGGGAATTGAATATCGATATTTTCGTTATCGGAGAGGATTGGGGGAGCGAATCCCACAATCTTGCGGTGGAGTCCTATTTAAAAGCAGCAAATAAACAGATTGTTCAAGTTCGCTATAACCCCCAAACATCTTCCACGAAAATAAAGCAAAGAGTCATCGCCCAACCCCATAAAAATGCGTACATCTCACAAACAGCTGCATGAAATATATAGACAATTTGGGCGAATCGTAAGCGCAACAAATAGCCGTTCATGGCACTAGGCGGCCAGATTTGGAGTTAAAATCAATTGTTTCCGATGTCTGCTTTGTGGTCAGACCGTGTGAAAACTCCGAAGCGGGAAATTGCGCCCTCGAAATCTCGCTATTTACGCGCACGAGAATTGCGTGATATGGATGGATAAGGGAGCTGGAAAAATGATATGAGACCACTCTCCGCACGATCGTAAAATACCTCACCGAGTTTTCACACAGCCTGTGGTGAAAGCGGAAGTAGCGGGTGAAGATTGTTACGCATCAACTGACCCGAACTTTAACGGTGAGAGTTTTCGCAATCACGACCAAAGCCACAAGGGGGGGGCTCCACCCGTTACTGTGGACAAGCCCGGCAATCAATTCCCCCGGTTGCCCACGCGGACGGTAGCGCCATCAAGCCGGGCCATATCCCCGAGCAAATTAGCGCCGCGTCGCGATCAAAACCAGCCCGGCCGTCCCTGCGGACGCTGGGGATACCCTCGCCCGGAATGCGTTAGTGGATACCTCGAACATAACGGCCATTTCTTTTTGAGTCTTTCATTTAGCGTCGTTTTTCACTCGACCTCCGATAACAAATCAACAAGCGAGGATTAGAAATATTTCATAAATAGCGATAGCTCGCGCCTCCGCGCCCCCTTGTGACCTAACCCTCCGGGAGTACCTTTTACATAAAAGTGAGGGGGAGAACGCGCCGGGTTAAACATGCCGGAAAAGCCCGGTGTATTCTCCCCCTCGAGGGTGCCCGCGTCCATGCGTACTTTCATGGCTACGCCGTCGATATCAAGCGCGTCGGCAATGGTGTTTCCGCCGTGGTCGGCATGGAAGATGCCTTTTCCGTCGCTCATAACGGTGTTGCCGGTCAGGCAGGCATAAACCAGATTACCGATCGTCCTGGACGCGGCGTGGCCCTGTGCCGCAGGGATGCCATTGAACGGATCAAAACTGCCTTTACTGTGGGTGATAATAAAACGGAAGAAAGAGAGGCGCATACCTTAAAAGGATTAGCTGGCAATGATTATCGAAAGCCTACAGGCAATAGAAACGCCACAAGATACTTCAGTAGCCGCTCAAGTCGATCCGGCCAAAGTAAAAGAATTAATGGCCAATTTGCAAGAGTTACTTGAAGACGATAATACAGATGCGGCAGATGTGCTGGATGAATTACTACCATTGCTTGGCACTCATCATAAAAGTGATGTTAATGCATTAGCCACTTTTATTGAAGAATATGAGTTTGAAGATGCTCTCGTTATTTTGGGCGCGATAATCGAAGGGCGGGGCACTTCCTAACTGAACCGTACCCGCACGGGCCCCGCCGCCAACTGTTCCGGCACGCCGGCAAAATGCCCCGGCAGATTAGCGCCGCAAGATGCACAGCTACCCTGACTATCCAGCCCCCACCGACCCAGGCGGTGCCAATCCCGCTCGATAAGCAATTCACCGCAGTTATGGCACCAGGTACTGCCGCCCTGCGGGTCGCGCACATTGCCAGTGTAGGCGTAGCGCACACCGTTGGAGCGGGCTATTTCACGCGCGCGCGATAGCGTGGCGGCGGGTGTACGCTCAATATCCCGCATCTTCCAGTCCGGATGAAACGCGGTGAAATGCATGGGCACATCCGGCCCCAGGTGCTGTACCACCCATCGGGTCATGGCATCCAACTCCTGAGGGGAATCGTTTTCACCCGGAATAAGCAGGGTGGTCAGCTCCAGCCAGGTGTCAGTCTCATGCTTGATGTATTGCAGTGTCTCCAGCACCGGCGCCAGATGGGCACCGCATACTTTGTAATAAAAACGCTCGGTAAATGCCTTCAAGTCCACATTGGCCGCATTCACCGCCTTAAAAAACTCGATACGGGGCTCGGGATCGATATAACCGGCCGTGACGGCGACGGTCTTGATATCGTGCTCGGCGCAGGCAGCCGCCACGTCCACCGCGTACTCCATAAATATAATGGGATCGTTGTAGGTAAAAGCGATACTTCGACAGTCCATTTCCAGCGCCGCCTGTGCCAGTTGCCGCGGACTGGCACGATCCGCCATGCTGTCCATTTCCCGGGATTTGGTGGTATCCCAGTTCTGGCAGAACTTGCAAGCCAGGTTACAACCCGCTGTACCAAAGGACAGTACGCCACTGCCGGGATAAAAATGATTCAGCGGTTTTTTCTCGATCGGATCCACACAAAAACCACTGGAGCGACCGTAGCTGACCAGCTTGACTTCATCTCCCAGGCGCTGACGCACGTAACACAGGCCGCGCTGACCCTCCTGCAGACGACAATGTCGCGGACACAAGTCACACTGTAGCTGTCCATCGCCAAGCTGGTGCCAGTACCGCGTTGAGACTATTGTTTCATCCATACCTTGTAATCTTGGGCCACATACCCATATTTCAACTATGGTTATATTAATAGTGACAAAGATCACGCAGGTAGTTCCATGAAAATTCGCCCAGCGGCGGTGGCGGGCTCGTTTTATGCGGCTGACACCAGTCGTCTACAACGGCATATCCTGTCACTGATGAGCGGCGCGCATACCAATACATCTCACGTACCGCAGGTGTTGATCGTACCTCACGCTGGATACGTCTATTCGGGAGCCACTGCCGCCGAGGCCTATCGCACCATCGTGCCACTGGCTGACAGGATAGAGCGGGTCGTTTTGTTCGGCCCCGCCCACCGCGTACCTTTGCAGGGTATGGCCGTGCCCTCGGTAGATGCATTTGCGACACCAATGGGAAGCGTGCTCCTGGATAAAGAAAGCATCACACTTATCTCCGCCCTGCCCGATGTCTGTGTATCGGATGAGGCGCACCGGGAAGAACACAGTCTGGAGGTGCAACTGCCGTTTTTACAAACGGTTCTCAAGCACTTCTCGCTGGTACCCGTGGTGGTCGGGCACTGTGCCCCCCGGACGGTAGCGTCGGTGATGGATGCCCTGTGGGGCGGCCCGGAAACCCTCCTGGTGGTAAGCACCGACCTGTCTCACTTCCACACCTATGAGGATGCGACACATCTGGACACGCTCACCTGCGACCGTCTACAGGCAAAAGACAGCGTCCTGTCCGGACAGGACGCGTGTGGAGCCTACGCCCTGAACGGCCTGATGAGTACCGGGCATTGCCAGTCACTACAGGTGGAACTGGTGGACAGGTGCAACTCCGGGGATACCGCCGGCAGCAAAGACCGGGTGGTAGGCTATGGCGCCTTCGTTCTCCATTAAGCTGCGCGAGACCGAGCGCGGGCAGCTACTGCGAATCGCACGGCAGTCTATCCGCAACGGCTTGCAGGGGGGCGATGTACTGGAAGTCGCCCTGCATGAACTGTCGGATGCGCTCACTTCACGCCTGGGAGTGTTCGTCACGCTGACCCAACAGGACACACTGCGCGGCTGTATAGGCGCCATGCAATCCAGTGAGCCCCTGGCCCGTTCCGTCGCTGAGTCCGCCTACGGCGCGGCATTTCGCGATCATCGCTTTCCACCATTGACAACGCATGAATTGGCGCTGACATCTATCGAAATATCTGTACTTTCACCCATGGCGCCGATGTCTGTCGAGAGCCGCAGCGAGCTACTGTCCACCTTGCAACCCGAGGTAGACGGATTACTGTTGCAGGATCGACACCATCGATCGACCTTCCTGCCCAAAGTCTGGGAACAACTACCGGAGCCCGAGGCATTCCTGGCTCACCTGCTGGCCAAGGCGGGTTTACCCACTGATCACTGGTCCACAACCTTGCAGTTCTATCGCTATAGCACGGTTTCATTCGGTGAAGTCACCGCGGCAGCCTGAGCTGTTATTTGAGTTCAGCACTGCTTTTTCCCCAAAATAACCGCGAGACCCTGATCTGGCTTGTTTATCAACAACCCGTGAACGATAATCACACATTAACTTATCAGGAGTGTCAAATGTCTATCCACCCAGCATCAGTTATCCAACGACTACTTGTCAGCATTTTCGCCCTGGTGTTATCGGGCTGTGGCGCTAACAACTCCGAAGTCACCCACAGTTACGTGGACCCGGAATTGAATAAACTCGACCTGGAAGGCGTGTTGGTCGTGGCAGTAACCAAAAAACAGTCATCCCGGGTGAACTTCGAAGATGCATTTACCAAAGCGATCAGCCGTTACGGTGTGCGCGCCCAGGCCAGTCATACCCTGGTGCCGCAACAAAAACCATCATCCGAACAGATCATTGCCGCCGCCGAAGGCGCCGACCTGGACACTGTCCTTGTGACGCGCTACATAGGAGAGTCATCAGAGGAAGTCTACCACCCCGGCACCGTTTACTACGCGGTTGCTCCGGCTTTTGGTGGGGGCCGCCATCGAGGATTCGGGGGCTACTATGGCCGCGCTTACGAGGTGGCCTACGATCAACCGGTATGGACCAACAACATCACCCATTCGTTGATTTCCGACCTTTACGTCGCGCAGAGCAAGAAACACCTGTGGCAGGCCGTCACGGAAACTATCCAGGCAGGAAGTAACGAAGAAGTACGTGACGATGCGATCAAAGGCTTGATCAAAAGTCTTAAAGACCAGGGCCTGCTGCGCTAGCGCAGCAGCTTTCACAGGGTCGAATTTATGCGGCCGGCACGCTTTGGTTTTTGGTCAAATGAATTCAACCCATGGGGTAGCCAAGCTCGCGCAATGCCGCGGTAATCTCGTCCAGAATCGCCTCATCATCGATGGTCGCCGGCATCTTCCAGGCTTCGCCGTCGGCGATACTGCGCATGGTCCCGCGCAGTATCTTGCCGGAACGGGTTTTCGGTAGACGTTCGACCACGGCACAAAGTTTGAAAGCCGCTACCGGGCCGATCCTGTCCCGCATATGCTGGATGGCATCCGCGACAACCTCACCGGGCGCCTTTGTTACCCCGGTATTGAGTACCAACAGGCCCAGGGGCAGCTGACCCTTCATCGCGTCCGCCACGCCGATAACCGCGCATTCGGCCACATCATCGTGGTCCGACAATACTTCTTCCATGGCACCTGTGGACAAACGGTGACCGGCGACATTGATGACATCGTCGGTGCGCGCCATCACAAAGACATAACCGTTTTCGTCGATGTAGCCCGCATCACCGGTTTCATAATAGCCGGGATACTTGCTGAAATAGGCTTCGATAAAGCGATCTTCGGCATTCCACAAGGTGGTAAAATTGCCCGGAGGCAGTGGATTCTTGATCACCAGCACGCCAATATCGCCCGCCGTGACGGGGTTGCCCTCACCATCCAGCGCCCGCACGTCATAACCCGGCACCGCCCTGGCCGGAGAGCCGGGCACGATGGGCAGCAATTCGATCCCGAGGCAATTCGAGCAGATGGGCCAGCCGGTCTCGGTCTGCCACCAGTGGTCAATCACCGGTATCTGTAACTTCTCCTGCGCCCACTCCAGCGTATGGGGGTCACAGCGCTCACCCGCCAGGAACAGGGCCTGCAAACCTGAAAGGTCGTACTTCACCAGGTATTCCCCCTGGGGGTCCTCCTTTTTGATGGCTCGGAACGCGGTCGGCGCGGTAAACATCACCTTGACCTTGTACTCTTCGATTACCCGCCAGAAAGCGCCGGGGTCGGGGGTACCCACCGGCTTTCCCTCGTAAATCACTGTGGTGTTACCCCCAAACAAGGGACCGTAGACGATATAGGAGTGGCCCACGACCCAACCCACATCCGATGCGGCCCAATACACATCACCCGGCTCCACGTTGTAGATGTTTTTCATACTCCACTTGAGCGCAACGATGTGACCGCCCGTGTCGCGCACCACGCCCTTGGGCTGACCGGTGGTACCGGACGTGTAGAGGATATACAGGGGATCATTGGCATTGACCGGCACGCAGTCGGCTGGCTCCGCACTGGCCATGGCCTGCGCCCAGTCCAGGTCCCGCCCCCGGACCATGCTCGCATCCTGTAGCGGCCGGTGCAGAATGATGCAACTGCCGGGCTTGTGCTGCGCCAGCTCAATCGCCTTATCGAGCAGTGGCTTGTAAGCCACTACCCTGGAGGGTTCCACTCCACAGGTGGCTGACACAATAACCCTGGGCGTTGCATCGTCTATACGCACGGCCAACTCATTGCTGGCAAAACCACCAAATACCACGGAATGTATGGCGCCCAGGCGGGCACAGGCCAGCATGGCGATCAGGGTCTCCGGCACCATGGGCATATACACCAACACACGATCGCCTTTGGTCACGCCCTGGGCCGCCAGCACGCCGGCAAAGCGGGCCACTTCGGACAGCAACTGCGCGTAGGTGTACTGGCGTTTAGTATCCGTTACCGGGCTGTCATAAATGACAGCCGTTTGCTCTCCCCTGCCCTGCTCCACATGGATATCCAGCGCGTTGTAACAGGTGTTGGTGACACCATCGGGAAACCAGCGATAGAAAGGCGGGTTGCTGCTATCGAGAACCTTGGTTGGCGCTTGATACCAGTGAATGTCCTGCGCTGCCTGTCGCCACAGTTCGGTATTAGTCATACGCACTTACCTCAATCATCATTATCCCTTGAAACTAACACCATGGCGCGCGCTTGACAATTAGACCAAAGGCTCAACTCTTTATTTTGACCAGCAAGTTAAAAACCCAGGTGGCGAACTTACCATAGGGCGGCCGCAGGAACTGCACGACGGAAAAACCGGCCTGGTAGTGCACCGGCCGTAGCTTGGAAAAGGTCTCGAACCCCTCATAGCCGTGATAATGACCCATACCACTGGGGCCCACTCCACCAAAAGGCATGTCGTGCTGGGCCACGTGGAATAGCGCGTCATTAACCGTAACTCCCCCGGACATGATGCGCTCGATATACATGTTGCACAGCTTGCTATCGTTGGTGAACGGGTAAAATGCCAATGGACGGTCGCGGGCATTGACATAGTCCACCACCTCCGCCGGCTCTCTATAGGTCAGCACCATTAACAGGGGACCGAAGGTTTCGCGATTGCGAATGGTCATATCCTCGCTGGTATCCAGGATCAGGTGCAGGGGAAACTTGCGCGTCTCGTAATTGATTTCCTGTGCAGCGGACAGGTTGATCACCGTGGCGCCCTTGTCGCGCGCATTTTCCACCGTCGCCGCCAGACGCGCCACCGAGCGGTCATCGATAATAGCGGTGTAATCCACGCTGTTGATATCAGGGCAGTGTTTGGCCACATAGTCTTTGGTGGCCTGAACAAATGCCTCCCGCTGGGATTCATGTACGAAGACATAGTCCACGTTGGTGCAAATTTGTCCCGCGTTGAATTGCTTGACGAACATGATGCGCCCTACCGCCTTTTCCAGGGGATAACCTGGATCAATAACCGCGGGGGCCTTACCGCCCAGTTCCAGCACCACCGGGGTCAGGTTTTTGGCGGCGGACGCCATGACTGAACGTCCGGTCTGGCCGGAACCGGTGAATACCAGGAGGTCAAAAGGAATCTGCGAGAACTCGATGCCGACGCCACCGCTTTCTTCAAAGAACATCAACTTGTCCTCTGGCAAATAACGGCTCGATATTGATTTCAGCAAGCGCGTCAGGGCAATAGAGTTCTCCGACATTTTCACCATTGCTCGATTACCCGCGGCAAAGGCCGACGCCAGCGGCAGGAAGCTCAGGTTAATCGGGAAATTCCAGGGGACGATTATGCCCACAACACCCAGGGGCTGGGGAATGACACGGTTCTTGCCGCCGGCAAACATGCTGATATCCACATGCCGTTTCTGCACCTTCATCCACTTCTTCAGATGTTTGACGATGTCATTGATGCCATCTGTCGAGGTGATTATTTCGGCAAACTGAGTTTCGTGGCGAGAGCGGTTGCCATAATCTTCATTGATCGCGGCGATGATCTCCTCGAGATTTTCATTGATCATGCGCTTCAGGTTGAGCAGGTCTTCCTTGCGCTGCTTGAAATCGGGCACCGGAGCGGCCAGATAGCAAGCCCGCTGCCGGTCGAATTGGGCTCGCAACAGGGTGGCCGCTTCATTCTGCAAGTCTTTCTGTATCGCTATCATAATTTTCTCCCCTGGCTACAAATAGCCCAGACACATTAAATAAAGCACATAACGGGGCACCTCATCGAGCATTAATTTGAGGGATGCTTCCAGTACTTCTCCCGCAGGTTCAACATGATACGCGGCAACCACGGCCGCCATACTGTCGTCGCGCCACAACTTCCGAGTCTGCATGATTGGTAGCCGCATGCTCCAACAAAGTTGGAATAGTCAACGTGAAGCCCTACATGAGACCGTAATTAACCTGCTGCACTTTCATCCCTCCTGTTGTTATGTTGTCCATTGTCCTGGAAAAAACCGTTGAACTTACCCCAGAGGGGGTATCAAAATCGCTCAGGCATCGCTCCACCGCGGCGCCCGCTTCTCCAAAAAGGCCTTGCTGCCCTCTGCCGCATCCGCTGAGCGCATGGCATCCAGCATGGCCTCGTTAGCGAACTCGAACGCCTCCTCCAGCGGCTTATCGATCTGCCTGTAAAAAACCTCCTTGCCGGAGCGAATGCCCTGTGCTGACCTGGATGCGATCTTTTGCGCCAGTTGTTCCGTGTCAGCGCGCAACTCACCGGCGGGCACCGCGCGATTAACCAGGCCGAAGCGCACCGCATCGTCGGCGCAGAACAGATCACCTGTCAGTGCTAATTCCATGGCGTGTTTACGGTGTATATTACGCCCCACGCCAACCAGAGGAGTGGTACAGAAAATACCAATATTGACTCCCGGCGTACAAAATTTTGCCTCCTGACTGGCAATCGCCATATCGCAAGCCGACACCAACTGACAGCCCGCAGCCGTCGCAGTGGCCTGCACCGAGGCTATAATTGCCTTGGGAGAATGCACAATACCCAGCATCATCTTTGAGCAATCGCGCAGGATTTGCGCAACACGTGCCTCTCGCACCTTATCACTCTCTCCTTCCCGCCGGCTCATTTCGCGCAAATCATGCCCTGCACAAAAGACCGGACCGGAGCCGGTAATAACGATGGCGCGGACTTGCGGGTTGTCGTTAGCCGCATCAATAGCCGTTTTCAACGCTGCGATCATGGCGCTGGACAGCGGGTTGCGCTGCCGGGGTCTGTTCAGAGTCAACCACAGTACATGCCCTGCCATATCTTCGAGCACGTAGGGGGAGCTAGTCGTTTCCAGTGTTGTCATATCATGGCCTTTTAGTGCAAAGTGTTGTCAAACAAAGAATGGGTTTTGTCTGCGGTTCGGCTCAACCTAAAACCCTCGCAATCATTGGCCGCTACCATGTTGTATTTGTCGACGTGGTCGGAAAAATCCGGTAACGGCAGAAAACCCCGGGGCTCACCCGGTATACTGGCATCGATATACCAGGAATTGCAACTCGGATACAGCATCCTATCCGCCACCTCATTAATCCTCTGCTACACTTCACTGCCTGTGATCCTACATCCGCGCATTTCTTGATCTGCCTCAAGGTTGAGAGGCCACAGACAGCGCATATTCCCAGTCTTCCTCATTGTAGGTTTTGTCCATCATGCATGACAACCAAGATCTGACCGCAAAGCGTATTATCAACGCAATGCGCGCCCTGCCTCGCGATCATTTCATTGAGATGAGTGATCCCAACCTGGTGTTGGGGCGCAGTATTCCGCCCACCAATGCAGTGTCGGAAATCCTCAATCACACGGATGTCCATCCCGAGCACAAAGTTTTGCAGGTGGGCACCGGCGCCGGTTATGTGGCGGCACTGTTGTGCAAACTGGCCGCCCAGGTGGTCACCATGGAAAACAATCCCGCCATTGCCCGTTTCGCCCAGAGCCGCTTCAACAAACTGGGGCTGGCCAACCTGGTCCTGCGCGAGCTGGATGGCAGCGAGGGCGCCAGCGACCTGGGGCCTTATGATCGCATCCTGGTATCCAGCCCCCGGGTCATCAACAAAACAAGGCTGCTGGATCAGCTGGCCACCGGCGGCCGCTTGATCGCCCTGGAACAAGGTGAGAATAGCACCCACATCCTTACCCGCTATGAGATTACGGAGCTGGGAACCACGCTGCGCAAAGAGCTGGCCCTGGTGGATTTTTCCCGCGACACCGGCATGACGCTGCTCGACATGGGCATGGTAGACCGGGTAATGCTGTCCGCGGCACGCAGCATCGCCCGTCAGAAAAAGCTGCCCGTCATTAAAATACTTCGTGACAAACTCAACATGGAGGACACAACACTCTATCGCCGTCTGGCGGAAGAAAACGGGATGTCTTTCGCACCCATTGATGAGCTGCTGCCAACGGTACAACCACTACTCATGGAACGGTTTTCGCGCAGCTTTCTGGATGGTCACCACCTGATTCCCCTGCGGGTAGAGGATCACAGCCTGCATGTCGCCACAGATGACCCGGACGCCTCGGTGGAAGAAATCTTTCACATGTATCCTTACGAGCGGGTGCTCAAGGTACTGGTAACTCCGAACGACTTCAAGCGCCTGTGGACCACCGTTGAACTTTCCCTGCAAGGTGATGCGAGACAATTGTGGGACAAAAAATCCAAAGCCAAGGAGCAAGAAGACGAGCCCGATATCAGCAAGCCGGAAAAAACTCGTATAGAAGCACATCTGATCACCCTGTGCGACGCTCTGTTGCTGGATGCGGTAAGCGAGGACGCCAGTGACCTGCATATCGAGCAATACAAGCAACGCACCCGTATCCGCTTACGCGTAGACGGTGACCTGCACGATCTCACCCATTACGTCCTGTCGCCGCAGGAGACGAAGGGCCTGATCAACGTGATCAAGATTCGTGGTGAAATGGACATAGCGGAGAAACGCCTGCCCCAGGGTGGTCGCTCGCAACTGATGGCCGGCGGCATTGGCTATGATCTGCGTATCCAGGTCCAACCTTCATTGCACGGAGAGGCTGTTGTTATCAGATTACTGCCGCAATCGGGCAATATCGTCGCCATTGAAGACCTCGGTATGAATCAAACTGTGATGCGGCACTACCGGCGACTACTGGACAACCCCTCCGGCCTGGTACTGGTCGTAGGCCCCACTGGCTCAGGCAAGTCCACCACTCTCTACGCCGGCCTGTCGGAGTTGGCCAAGGACGGCAGGCGCAAGGTCCTGACCATCGAAGACCCCATCGAGTACTCGATGGAGGGCATTATGCAGACCCGGGCGCGCCCGAATATCGGTTTCAACTTTGCCGATGGTATGCGTTCTTTCGTGCGCCTCGATCCGGATGTCATACTGGTGGGAGAAATTCGTGATACCGAAACCGCGGTGGAGGCTATTCGGGCATCCCAGACCGGGCACGTCGTCCTGTCTACCCTGCACAGTAATGATGCGGTTGACGCCCTGCAGCGGTTATACGATTTGAACGTCCACGCCAATTCAGTGGCCAGCGAACTCATGGGCGTCATTGCCCAGAAACTGGCCAAGCGCATATGTCCTCAATGCAAAACCGGGGCGACACCTGATCCGGCCATCCTCGAAGAGTTATTTCCCGAAGGCACCCCCGATAGCTTTCGCTGTTTTGTCGGCAAGGGCTGCGCGGCCTGTGGTGGCCGCGGCACCAAAGGCCGGGTAGCCGTGGTCGAATACATGCAGGTGAACACCGAAATCCGTCAAGCCATCTCCCTGCAATACCCGGTGGCGGAACTGCGTTCCATCGCCCTGGACTCGGGTTTGACCACCATGCGTGACAGCGCCCTGAATCACGTTATCGAAGGCGTTATTCCCCTGGATGAATTGCCGCGCGTACTGCCTTCCGATCGAATGGCACCGGAAAAAAGAGGAGCATGCTGATGAAGCCCAGCAGCAAGAACGCCCAGCGACTGCCGGCCGAAATTTACTACGCCGACGAACTGGCAGCCCTGCGCCAGGCCGACCCCCATCCCAGGCCACCGGGCTGGTGTCTGTCACCCAAGGGGGTCGAGGCCTTTGTGCTGGGCGACGCGGACCAGGGTAGTTCTGCAAAATTTGTCGCCCCCAGTGAAATAGTAACTCGGGTTATTGTCTCCCTGGCTACCCAGCGCGGCGCCATGCTGGTGGGCGAACCCGGCACCGCCAAGTCCTGGCTATCGGAGCTGATCTGCGCCGCAATATCCGACGACTCCACCCTGATTATCCAGGGTGGCGCGGTGGAAACAGTGCAGCAATTGCTCTACACCTGGAACACCGCCCTGCTGGAGCGCAAAGGCCCCTGCCCGGAGGCGCTGATACCCGGCCCGATTTATCGCGGCATGGAGGCCGGCATACTGGTGCGCTACGAGGAAATTGCCCGCTCTTCCCCCGCCCTGCAGGACGCTTTGCTGTCTATCATGTCGGAACGCTCCATCCCGATTCCGGAACTGGCCGGAGAAGGGTCTATATTGTACGCCCGTGAAGGTTTCAACCTGGTCGGTACCTCCAATACCACCGACCAGGGCGTCAACGAGATGAGCTCCGCCCTCAAGCGGCGCATGAACTTCGAAACCATACGCCCCATCAAGGCGGTAGACGACGAAGTTGCCGTGGTGCTACGTGAGGCGGAAAAACTGCTGCTGGCTTCCGGCGTTGATGTAAAACCGGATGAGGAAATCGTGCGAGTGCTGGTCACCATATTCCATGAATTGCGCAACGGCCAATCCCTGGACGGGCGCAGTACAGATCGCCTGGCCTCGGCCGTGATGTCCACCGCCGAGGCGGTGTCGGTCGCCCATGCCATGGGCGTCTACGCCTACTATTACCGTGAGGGTGAGATGGTGGCGGAGGATTTTACCGACTTCCTGGTCGGTGCGGCGATCAAGGACAACACCTCCGACTTGAAGCGGATGAACCATTATTTCGAAACCGAAGTCGCCCTCAAGCAGGGCGCTGTGTGGCAAATAGTTTACCAACGCTGGCGGGAATCCTTCCGCTATTGATCAGGGCTGTCCTGATCACTGTGGGGCAGGTATCCGCATCCACCCGGATTGCAATGGATTTTTCCATTTAATTACCAATAACCTGATACTCTGTTACCACCATGCATGATTCGTTGGCTATTGTGCCCCAGTCAAATAATAATCGCAGTCGTTCAGGTGCAACCGGAGAGTTTTGCAACTTGCTTCATATGAAAGCCAGATTAGTTTTCATCGCTCTGCTGCTTACCTTGGCATCCTGCGCCGGCGTACCGTTCGACTACCCGAAAACAGCCAGCACTGCCCTGCCACCCAGTACTGACACTCGCATGGGGCAAGTTGATGCAGCCTGGGAACAGGCGCACGGCGAATTGTCGGGCGTTATTGGGCTGAGCGATGGTATGGATGCCCTGGGCGCCCGCCTGAAGATGATAGAACTGGCTGAAAGCACTATTGACGCCCAATATTTCATTGTGAAGAAAGACCGGGCGGGGGCCTTGTTCACTGGAAAAATGTTGCGTGCGGCCGACCGGGGCATCAGGGTGCGACTGCTGGTCGACGACATATTTTCTCCCGGCGTGGACCAGGCCTTCAGCCTGCTCAACTCCCACCCCAATATCCAGGTACGGCTATTCAATCCCCTGTCGCGGCAGAGCTTCAAATACTGGAGCTATCTGGTTGATTTCAAGCGCGCCAACCGGCGCATGCACAACAAGTCCTTCACGGTTGATAACGCCATGACCATTGTCGGCGGTCGCAATATCGGCGAGGAGTACTTCGAACTCAACCAGAACGTCAAATTCGGTGACTATGAAGTGTTTGCCCTCGGCCCGGTGGTAGACGAAGTGAGCGCAGGTTTCGACATTTTCTGGAACAGCGAACTCTCCGTCCCGATGGAGGCATTCAAAGTAAAAGTGAAGCCGGCTGATCTGGATAAATGGCGAGAGTACATCAAGGCACAGGTGGACAAAGGCGAGCACGGGATCTACGGTCAGGCGATGAATAGCTCCCTGTTACTCGATATCGAATCGGGTAAACGTAAACCGATAGCCGCCATGGTCACCATGGTTACCGACACCCCCGAGAAGTTGCAAAATGCCATAGGTGATGCGGAGCTGGCGACTCTGGCCCGGGAAAAAGGCCGACGCTTTCGCGCGGCCCAGCGCGAAATTATTATCGTCACACCCTACTTCATACCGCAGCAATCGGGGACGAAATCATTGGAAGCATTACTGGCTAAGGGCATAAGAATTGTTATTGTGACCAATTCGCTTGCATCGACCAATCATGTGGCGGTGTACTCCGGCTATAGGCGGTATCGCAAGCGATTGTTGCGGGCCGGCGCCGAAATCTATGAGATACGTGCCGACCAGGCGGGTGGCGAGAATGCCTGGGGGCACAGCCCGGAGATGATAACCCTGCATTCGAAAGCGAGCATTATCGATCGCGAAACTATCTTTGTGGGCTCGCTGAACTATGATCCGCGCTCGATACTGATCAACAGCGAGATGGGGCTGTTCATCGAGTCAGACTATGCGGCATCCACCTTAGCCGCCGCTATTTTCGATGCATTAGGCAGAGTCACCTATAAAGTGGACCTGGACGAACGCGGCAAGCTGCGTTGGACTTACCACAATGGTGAGCAACACGAAGTTCTGAAGAAGTCGCCGCAGGCCAGTTGGGGGCGACGCTTTATGGCCAGGTTCTACGGTTTTCTGCCTATAGAAAACCAGCTATAAAGAAAATGGCTGGCTATTGATAAGCCTGTCGGGCTCGACCGTTTTTTAGCCGCCCAGTTCTTTTTCAAAGGCGGCATCCAGAGCTGCGTTCAAGTCTTCCCTGACCCGGGCCTTGGTATGCTTGTGGGCCTCCATATTGAGGCCCGACAGTTGTTCCGCCATGGCGACCGCTCGGGGTAGTAGTTCATCTTCATTCACGGCTTCATCCAGATAGCCAGCCGCAACGGCGCCCACGGCATCGTACACCTGAGCCAGCCCAACTGCCCGGTTCATATGTGTCGTGGCCAACCTGGCTTTGGCGAGCTCCACGCCAAAATACGGCAGCGTCATACCGATTGCCACCTCGTTGAGTCCGATTTTGTAACTGCCGTGGATACCGATACGGTAATCGGCAGACAACAGCAGTAAGGCAGCCATAGCCAGTGCATGCCCGCTCACCGCCAGTATTACCGGGGCCTCAAATTTCAACAGCCGCCGGGATAGTGCGGCACCCGCCCTTAGCAGATCGAACACGATATCGCCCCCCTGCCCCATCACGGACAGGTCGAATCCAGCGGAAAATTTGCCGGGCCGTCCACCAATGATGACTACTTTCCCCGAACGTTCAGCCTGGTCCAGTGCGGCGTTCATCTGTGTCAGCATGTCAAAAGACAGCGCGTTGGCCTTGCCGTCGTCCATTTGAATAAAACAATATTGCAGCTCTTCTTTAATCTCAATCAATGCCGCCATCTTGTTAACTCCCCTGTTTTTCTGGATTATATGCTTTTAACCCTAAATCGGCGCTAAAGACAGGCTGGCATTGACCAGCCGGTCGCAACCGGGACGCACAAGGGCAAGACCGGGAAACAGCAGAAATTCTACGGCGGGTTTTGGCTTTTTAGCCGTGTGCGGGGTATCTCCCTGGCCAGGTATCTACTCATGTGTCCGCACGCATTTCCCCGAGGAAGTCCATTTTCCCCAGCGGCACACCCGCCATACGCAATATGCTATACGTTGTGGTGGCATGAAAATAGAAGTTAGGCAGGGAAAATGACAGGATGAAGTTCTCTGCGATAAACGGAATCTCGAAGTCTCCCATCTTGAATTTCATGGCATTGCCTTCCAGTGCGTCAAGTTCCTCCCGGCGCACCGTCCGCAATTCTTCCGTGGCGTCCCCCACCAGACCCTGCAGGCCCGCGTAGTCAAGCTCCGGCATGGAGGGGGGCGGAGTGAATACGCCTTTCCTGATCCCCTTGATCGCACCCAGGGAGTGGTGCCAGACCGAGATCACCTGGAACTGAAAAGGCAACATATCGGGACACAGCCTTGTCTCCACGATCTCTGCCAAATCCATATTATTTTCCCTGGCGAATTCAGCGCCCTTCTCCAGAACGCCCGTAATGCTCCCAAGCACCTGCAGGTAGTTAGGTATGCTGGTGTCATATAGTGAAATTGCCATTATCGCTCCTTTTCTCTATCGAATTGCGGGACATTGCCCGACCAAGTGGAAAAAATAGAGCCAACATTATGACATATGCCAGTTCGGCGCGGATAGGCATTATTATTGACTGCTTTAAAGAGGCCAGAGCCGTCGATACTCGCATCGCCGCCCAACTTCGGCCAATCGGTGGGTTTAAGTAGGGCACGGGATAACGTAGGATAAACCCACCGATCCGGGCGTCAGCTTAAACCACCGTCCAGACCACTAGTGGAGCCGGTTGATTGATAGAGCAGATTTCCATACGGGTGCGGGAGCAGGGTCTTTATCTGTGGGAGCACCGGCACCATGGTGGTTCGGCTCAGGTGGTAGTGCATCTGTGACTATCACCGCGGATTCATCACTGCCCATACCCCGCGTCGAACTCCTGCGTCGCCTGCGGCAGGTACTACCGTCCGACAGCATCGTAGAAGAGCCGGAGTCCCAGCGGCCTTTCGAATGCGATGCGCTGATGATCTACCGTGAACTGCCGCTGCTGGTAATACTGCCTGCCACCGTCGCACAGGTGCAGGATGTGCTGCGCATCTGCCATCAGTTGAACGTACCTGTGGTTGCCCGGGGTTCCGGAACCGGCCTCTGCGCCGGTGCCATGCCACACCCGGAAGGTGTGCTGCTGGGCCTGAGCAAGCTGGACCGCATTATGGATATAGATCCCCTGGCCCGCACCGCCCGGGTCCAGTCCGGCGTGAGCAATTTATCTATTTCAGATGCCGCGGCGCGCTATGGCCTGTATTACGCCCCCGATCCCTCATCCCAGATTGCCTGTAGCATCGGCGGTAACGTGGCGGAAAACGCCGGCGGCGTTCACTGCCTTAAATACGGGCTCACCGTGCACAACATACTATCCCTGGAATTGCTCACCGTAGAGGGCGAGCGACTCACTGTTGGCAGCATGGGACTGGACAGTCCGGGCTACGACCTGATGGCGTTACTCACCGGCGCTGAAGGCTTACTCGGCGTTGTGACGGAAGTTACCGTGCGCCTGCTACCCTCCCCCGAACTCGCCCATGTGGTGATGGCGGGCTACCCCAGGGACGCCGAGGCTGTGCTGCTGTGTGAAGTAGACGGTACCCGCGAGGAAGTGACGGGACATACCGCCAAAGTGGCAACCTTGTTCAAGGAACTGGGAGCCAGTTCCCTCAAAATTTCCCAAAATGAAGCGGAGCGTGCCCTGTTGTGGAAAGGCCGCAAATCGGCCTTTCCCGCCGTGGGTCGCCTGGCCCCGGATTACCTCTGTATGGACGGTACCATTCCCCGCAGCCAGGTATCGGTTGTGTTGAATGAAATCTCCCGCCTGTCCAGAGAATACAATCTGCGGGTCGCCAATGTATTTCATGCCGGCGACGGCAACCTGCACCCACTCATACTGTATGATGCCAGCGACCCGCGAGAAGTGCGCAAAGCTGAGGAATTCGGTGGCAAGATACTGGAGCTCTCGGTGCGAGTGGGCGGCTGCATCACCGGCGAACACGGGGTGGGCTTGGAGAAGCTACGCCAGATGCCCAGCCAGTTCAGTGCTGCGGAGTTATTGCAGTTCGAGGAAATAAAGCACGCATTCGACCCCGCACTCACCCTCAACCCGGGCAAGGGTGTGCCTATTCTCAAGCGCTGTCAGGAATACCGCGCCCTGCCCGCCAGGCACCAGCATGACTGACGGCAACCCTGCGGACCTGTGCCGGCAGATCATGGCGGCGATCACCGAGGCGATTGTCAGCAGTGCCTCCGGCTGCGGCAGCATGCTGGTAGCGTATGGCGAGCTATTGGCTCACGACCCCGCCTATGCGCACCGGGCAGAGCGCGTATCGGCACTGACCCGGGACATAGGCGAAGTACTGCTGCAGGAAAACCTGGATGAACTCGCTATTAATACCGCAATAGGCAAGGTCGCCGTGCATACCCCCTGCACACTGCAACATGCCCTGGGGCTGGCCGACCTGGTACCAGAGCTGCTGGGACGGACCGGATTCGAACTGGCACAGACCACTGACAATCATTTATGCTGTGGCGCAGCGGGCACCTATTCGATCCTGCAGGCATCAACCAGCGAGCGCCTGCGCGACAATAAACTGCGTGCACTGACCGGTGACGCGCCTGCCGTGATTGCCACAGCCAATGTCGGCTGCCAGTTACATATGCAGGTTTATGCAAATGTTCCGGTAGTGCATTGGATAGAGCTGCTGGATACAAACAATTAGTTTGACTGGTATCATTGGTATCATTGTAATGCCGGTGATTCTGCTATACCGCGTAAGTGGTACAACGATATTAAGGGAGGGGTTATGGCCGACACAAAAGACAAACTACTGCTCGACGCTGTCTACGAGTGGGAAAAGAACAGTCCGAACCGGGTTTATTTGACGCAGCCCCTGGAGGGCGGGAAAGTCGTGGATTACACCTGGGCGGAGACCATGAACGAGGCGCGCAGGATGGCGGCTCACCTGCGCTCGCTGAATCTTCCGGACAACAGCCACATTGCGCTGATCTCTAAAAACTGTGCACATTTTATCATGTGCGACCTGGCCATATGGATGGCCGGGCACGCAACCATTGCCCTCTACCCGACCCTGAATGCGGACACTGTTGCGTATATCCTGGACCACTCGGACTCCCGTCTGGTGTTTATTGGCAAGCTGGACGGTTGGGAAGACCTGAAACCCGGCATTCCCGACGGCCTGCCCAAGATAGCACTGCCGCTGGCGCCGGAGACGGACTTCGACAAGTGGGACGACATTATCGCCCG
>QNFS01000026.1 GCA_003646415.1 Gammaproteobacteria bacterium | reverse complement strand
TCCTTCGGAGATCTGTTCACCCAAAGCTGGACGCGGTCACCCCGATCCAGTGTTTCCTGGCCCGCGGTATAATGTCCCCTGGTGAATTTTTTCTCTTCAACAATGCTGATAGTGCCGCCGAGTAAAATACTATCGACAAGACTGGCGACGTCCTCGCCAATACTCAAGTGGCCGCGAAAGGGTAATACCAGCGGTTTATCTACTAACGGTTGTGTAATAAGCGCCCACTCACCCAGCGCATACGCATTGCCATTTTCATCCTCTACCCGACCAATGCTTCCCCCGTCACAGCTCAGCTTGATACGCACGGGCCCAACACCATGACGTTGAACCTCTACGCTAACATACTTATTTAGCGACAATACCGAGAAATCTCCAAGGCCTTGTATAATGTTGGCATCATCAAAAGGATCCCGGTAGAGGTCACCACCACTGATATCCCACTCTGAATAAAGAGGGTCGGCAATAACAAATGAAATAACTTCTGTCGAAATATCAAGGGTATAGATTTTTCCCCGAGGCCAGAATGCCAGCCACAAAACCAGTGCAAACAACAGGAGCAACACTATACCCAAGACACCAACGGAATATGCCGCACCCCCTGCAACCCCCCACCGCCCGCGTCCGCGCCGAAAAGACTTGCCCAACCTCGAGTTCCAGAAACTCATAGTCGCTCCCTTATTTTTATGGCGCGCAATGTGCTACCCGTTACCTGGGTATGGTGACAAGTAGCGTCTCCGGCTTCAGACTTTTTTCGTATTTACGCCGATAGACTTTTATTTCCAGGTTCTTCAGCCCGGCATCATCTTCACGCAGTGCGATTTTGCAGATGGTGTCGTAGCCGGTACGCCTGCCCTCGACAATACGCCGGCACTTTTGGGGTTTCTCTCGATCAGGCCGATTCATGACACCGGCATAGGTATCCGCCCTCGCGGAGTTCACAAAAACGAACAGCGCCCTTGCCTCGTCGGCCAGTTTACTACGCGAGTTCAGCACATATTTATCATTGGCCGGGTCATCACAGGCGCCAAGATGGCTAAGTATGGCAAGGTCACTGCTCTCGAACGCCTGTAATTCATCGGCGTAGCGGGAGTCGTAGCGTAATTGAATCGGGCCGTCGAGTGCACCGTCGGGCAGGAGAAAGTTGTTTTCTGCCCAGTATCGACCATCGCGGGACATTATCTGAACGCAGACTTTGTCACCAGCGGAAGCGGCCAGCGGGAATATGACCAGTTCACCGGGCAACGTAGCGCCGACAAGGCTCACGCCGGCAATGACCCGACCACTGACCGGCACCTCCTCGTTGTAAGCTTCTTGGAGACCTTCGTCTTTCGGGTCAAGAAGCTCGGCAACAAGCTCTTCAGCCCGGGTAAAAGCTCCGAAGCCTAACAATGTTAACAAGGCCAAGAGCCCAATCCATCCACGGGTTTTCATCGTGCCTCCAGTCCTTTGGCTATAGCGCCGTAGAGCACAATACTACTACCGTATAGCAGCTTCCTCCAGAGGACTGTCCGGCAGCACGGCGAAGGGGTCCTGATAATCACCACATGGCGGCAGTAATCGCCGGGTAAGTCCACCCCTCGGCGAAACTCACGAAACCGAAGGTCACACTGCCCTGGCATCTACCCCAGCTGCCGCTTGAACGGCGGTAATGAATCCAGAATGGCGCTGCCATAGCGCCGGGTCATGATGCGCCGGTCCATCAGGGTAACCCGCCCGGTATCCTGCTCGGTGCGCAATAGCCTGCCGCTGGCCTGCAGCAGTCGTAGAGCGGCATCGGGCACGCTGATCTCCATAAAGGCATTGCGCCCCTGGGCCTGGACCCACTCCGCCAGCGCCGCCTCCAGGGGACTGTCCGGCACGGCGAAGGGGATTTTGGCAATCACCACATGGCGGCAGTAATCGCCGGGTAAGTCCACACCTTCGGCGAAACTGGCCAGACCAAAGATCACGCTGCCGCGGCCTGCGTCAATCGCCTCCCGGTGGCGGCGCAGGATCTCCTGTTTGGAATAATCGCCCTGCATGAGAATACCGCCCAGTTCTCCACTCAGCCCCTGATACACTTCCAGCATCTGCCGCCGGGAGGAAAACAGCACCAGGCTGCCTTCAGCCGGGTCCAGAATCTTCGGAAATTGATCGATCAGTGCCTCGGTGTGGGCCTGAGCATCCCCGGGATCACAGTCCATGGCGGGCACTATAAACGTCGCGTTGGCATAATCGAAAGGGCTGGACACCACCTTGTAATTGGCGTCGCGCGGCGCACCGGAATGCAGGATAAAGCGCTCGAAGGAGTTCAGTGCGGTAATCGTGGCCGAGGTCACGATTACACCGGCTGCGCGCGACCACAGACACTCCTGCAGGATATCCGCCGCCAGCACAGGGCTGCAGCGCAGGTCAAAACCAGACTGGCCGCCACTGCCGAGCAGGGTGATCCAGCGCGCCTTGGGCGGGACCTCGCCCTCACCGGTGACCGCGTACTCCTGCCACAGGGCCAGGGTACCCTCCGCCCGGCCCAGCATACCGCCCACGTTGATGTGCCAGGTTTCAATATCGGCCTTGTCCATACCGGCACAGTCATCTTCCAGCGCTTCCTCCAGCAGGGTCTCCATGCGGGACAGGCCGCTGGTGAGTTTCTGGAACTGCCCGGTGAGCGCCGCCGCCACAGGCATCAACGCTGCCGGCACCAGGCCGTGTTCAAAACGCAGTCGCTGGTCGTCGCGACTGTCATCCACATCAGACTCTTCGAACAGCGCCGCCACCACCTGCTCAACCACCTGCAGACTGGCGACTGCCTCGTCCATCTCTGCCGGCAGGGTCTGCAGAGGCCGCTGCAGGCTTTGCAGACCGGCGAGAACCGGTGCCGACTGCGTCAGCAGTTTCTTGCTGTCCTGCAGCCATTGGATGGTGGTGTGCAGGCGACAGAAGCTGGCAAAATGCGACAGGGCTTTGTCGGGTAAATGATGGCCCTCGTCAAAGACATAAATGCTTTCCTCCGGCGGAGACAGAATGGCGCCGCCACCCAGGGCCAGGTCAGACAGGGTGAGATCGTGGTTAGTGACGATGATATCGGCGCTTTGCAGTTCCTCCCGTGCCCGGTAAAAACTGCACTGGCTGATATTGGGACAGCGCCGACCGCTGCACTGGCTGTGGTCGGTAGTCACCCCGTACCAGATATCCTCGGGAATACTGTCCGGCCAGTTATCCCTGTCGCCATCCCACTGCCCCCGGCCCATGGCATCCAGCATAGCGCTGTATACGGGCAGGGCCTCCGCCGCCGAGGGTGTACCAATCTCATCGGGGTACAGGGGGAGAAACCCCGACTCACCCTGCCCCTGGGCCATCATGCGGTCCAGCTTGGACAGGCAGAGATAGCGCCGACGCCCCTTGGCCAGGGTAAAACTGAACTCCAGGCCGCTGCTCTGCCGGATATCGGGCAAGTCCTTGTTGACGAACTGCTCCTGCAGGGCAATGGTGGCCGTGGCGACGATCAGGCGTTTACCCAGGGCCTGGGCCATGGGAATGGCGGCCACAGCATAGGCGATAGTCTTGCCTGTACCCGTGCCCGCTTCAATAACGCAGACCGCCGGCGGATTTTCGCTGACCTCCCCGGGCAGCGCAATATTCGACAGGGTATTGGCGATCTCGGCGATCATCTGGCGCTGTCCCCAGCGCGGGGTGAGGGACTTGCGCTCTATGATGGAGCCGTAGGCCTCGCGGATACTATCCTTGAGCTCATCGCTCAACACCAGTGTACCTCGTCACTCTGAATGTTACATTATGAGTTACGAGGCACACTAGGCAAAGGCCAGCTTACTGACCACTGCGTTGGCATAAATAGCCAGGGCGTAGGGGCGGTGTGCTTCCGGCATAGCCTCGATGCGCGCCTCAAATTCCGCCTGGCTGCAGTCGCCCTCCTCCAGGTACAGATCGTCCGGAACCGGGGAGTCTGCACCGTGCAACATACGGTAGGCATAGATATTGGTGGGGTGCAGGCAATACTCGGAAATGATCTGCCGGTCAACTTCAGCTGCCACTGCCTCCGGGGTATCCAGACCGCCTCCCAACGGCGTACCAAAGGACACGTGTACCCGCCCCTTCCTGCCGGAAATGCCCTGGGCGATAGAAGCAATATCTTCCTGCTCCCCCTTCTCGTAATTGCCATGGGTTGCCAACTCATACAACTCATTGGCTTTTAGTGCATCACAGGGGTCCAACTCGTAGGAGATCGCCACGGGCACGATACCCAGACCCTGAATATGTTCACCGAATCCCTGAGCCCGCTTGTCCCGACTCATAGACAGCATCTTGATTATTACCGGCTCGGTGCGATCAATGCCGTCTTTGGCACGCCCCTCACGCTGGGCAAGCCAGACAGGTGAGTTCTCCTGCAAGATGGAGTGCGCAATGTAGTTGGCCAGATTTTTTGAGGCCGCCAACAACTCCCGGGGGCCGCTCGCCGAGCGCTTGACGATAAAGCTCTTGTTCAACCGCATCAGGTCCGACACCCACGGCTTGGTGAGCAGGTTATCACCGATAGCAATGCGTACCGTTTCGTAATTATTGCGCTGCAGAGCATAATTAGTGAACGCCGGGTCCATGGCGATGTCCCGGTGATTGCTCATATACAGGTAGGGCCGCACCGGGTTGAGCCGCTCCAGCCCCGACACACTGAAGCCCCCGGTAGCGCTTTCAACCATCCGGTCTATATAGCGTTCGATGACTACCTGCATGCTGTATACATCAGACACACCGCGTACTTCACGCCTCAGTACAAACCGCACCAGAGGTCGCAGCAGACCCGGCGCCAGCCTGGCCCATCGGCCCAGGTAAAAACTGGCTATAGCGGCAAGAAACTCGGGGTCGTCGAGTAGGCGCGCCAGGACCGGCGCCACCTCTTCGTCCCGGTAGGGGCGGATATCTGCAAAAGGATCTGTCAAGCCGGTATTCTCTGTATCGGGGGCGCCACACCATACCCAAAATATCGTCAGGAGTCATCCAGCGGCGCCCCGTTAGAGATCAGAAAGTGGCGACTCACCACTGACTTGATCATGTGTTTCTGCTGGTTTTTTTGCGCCATTCAAATCGATCGAAAACCGGAGGAAATATGGAATTAGAGCCGCTACATTTGTAGTGGATCACACCCCCGGGTATCAGGTCAGGTAGCGGCGCTTTAATTCCGCCAGTTCTGCGGGTCCCACACCCAGTGCTTGCTCCAGGTACGCCTCGACCGACGCGTAATTTTGCTCAATCGCAGCCAGGGCTCTTGACAGATAATCCTCATGCACTTCCAGCATCGGCAAGATAGACTGTGCATCCATGTGCTCCATCTTATATTTGCGCCTGATACGGTCCATCTCCCGCATGGGGTCGAAAAAACGCGCTGTTAGCATGTAATCTCGCATCACCACATCCCTGGGCACCCCCAGGGCGAGCAGGATAAGGGCCACCGCAAATCCGGTGCGATCCTTACCCGCGGCACAGTGCACCAGAAAGCGCGCATCCTCCACTTCCAGAATCTCACGGAACATACGCGAATACATTTCAGTCTGGGCCTCGGCGAAATCACGGTTGATCTCCACCATGAAATCGAACATGGCATCGGGGCCACCCAGTTGATTCTCCGCCTCCTCAAAAAATCGGGAGTTGCTTCCGGGAATAATCGGCAGGCTCGCTATGCGCGGCCGCCGCCGCTCAGGCAGCCTGCTGGGATCACTTTCCTGCTCCTCCCGACGCCTGAAATCACAGACCAGATCCAGCTCCAGACTGGCCAACAAATCAAGGTCCTGCCCGCTCAGGTCGGATAACTGTCCAGAGCGAAACAGAAAGCCCCATTTCACCTGGCGCCCATCGGTTGTGTGATAGCCGCCAAAATCCCGAAAGTTGGGCGCACCCTGCATGCCAAACTTGCGCTCGGTAGCCACCACTTCCGTCCCGTACTGGTCACACAAGCGGAAATAATGGCGACTGGACGGCTCCAGGCCGGTAAAACGGGCACGTGGTATCGGGACTTCACTGTAATGCGCACCGATGGAACCGCTGGCGGCCAACGGCTCCACCGTCACCTTTGTATCAGGATGGCTCGCCTGCCACTCTATATGGTAATCCCCATCCGACTCGCGCCAGATATGCACAGCATCTGAAATCAACATGGTTCAGGCCCGGCCTCTTGTATAAATTGGGGCGAGTATGCTCCCGTTCGTACGGGAAGTTTAACCCCCTTTGTATTCAAAAAACTGCCCACAGCAGAAATTTGATGAGATTCAGTTGCTTGTCCAGCGTCAAGTCACTGAACAGATCCTGCACGAGTAAACCCCGGTGCATAGATGCCATCGTGACGAGGTACACTGGTTGGCATTGATCCTGACTTATCAAGTGGTTGACAACAGGGTAGCTAATGTGAATAATCGCGCATCCGGATTTTGGCCCTAACTGAGGTAGTACGTAGTGGCAAACTCACCACAAGCAAAGAAGCGCGCCCGCCAGGCGGAAAAGAGTCGCAGTCGGAACGCCAGCCAGCGCTCCCTGGTTCGCACTGTGATCAAGAAGGTAAACGCAGCCGTTGTTAGCGGCAATGCGGAAGAGGCGAAGACCGCCTATGACAATGCTGTACCGGTAATCGACCGCATGGCCGACAAGGGCATTATCCACAAGAACAAGGCGGCCAGACACAAGAGCCGCCTCAACACCCAGGTTAAAGCCCTGTCTGCATAGTTCTTGACAGGAAATAAAAAAGCCGGCTTTCCAGCCGGCTTTTTTATTTCCACAGATGGACGGTACGTCGCGAGAGCCATGGATGCCGGCAAAGGCAACAAGGTAAAGTCTTGTCAAGTTGCGGTCATTTGTGGCCAAATAGACCTATGCCAATCGCCAGTACCCCAGCGCAGTACATTTTGATTCTCATCGATATGATGGAGGGTGAAGGCTGTACGCATCAGCAGTTGCTGGCCGGCACCACACTGGCCCGAAGCGGTATAGCCAACATCGGCGCCCGCGTCAGTGGTGCGGACTTTACGCAACTGGCAAGCAATGCCCGAACCCTGACCGGCGATCCCGCTCTCGGGCTGAAGCTGGGGTTGCGCCTTAACCTCAGCGCCCACGCGGTGCTGGGGCAGGCCTTTATGAACAGCCGCGACCTGGCCCAGGTCATGGATCTTTTCCTCAAGTACTACCACTTGCTGACACCGACGTTTGACCTGGAGTTTGACATCCTCGATGAGCAGTGTGTGCTGACTACGGTGAGCAGCCCCCAGAATACACTGGTGGAGTTCAGCTACGAATTGATGTACGCCGCCATAGTGAACACCCTGCGTGGTCTGTTGAGCAAGCCCGGGCTGCGCATGCGCATCGAAGTGCCCTACGCTGAGCCAGCCCATAGCGCCCTCTACTATGAGATATTCGGGGAGGATGTTCACTTCGACTGCCCGTGCGGGCGTATTATGTTTAATCGTAACCTGTTGAGCGCGCATCTTCCCTCCTCCAACCCCGCCCTGCGCAGCCTTTACGAGGCTGAGTGCGCCCGCCTGCTGGCGGATCTGGAAGAAGATGACTCCGTGGCGGAACAGACCCTGCGACTGTTGCGTAAGCTGGAGGGCCAGTACCCGCAAATGCCGCAGGTTGCCAGAATACTCAACCTCAGCCCCCGCACTTACCGGCGCAGACTGGATGAGGAAAAACACTCCTATCAAAGACTGCTGGACAAAGTGCGGGCCGAGCACGCCACTCGCTACCTGCAAAATACCCGCCTGCCCTTGTCCAGCATCGCCTACATGATCGGCTTCAATGATGCATCCAACTTCCGCCGGGCCTACCGAAAATGGACCGGCCACTCGCCGCAGCAGGTGCGCAATGGCCAGCACACTTAAGGTGTACCTGGTAATCGAAAGCCGCGTGGGCTCAAGTCACATGGGTATCGAGGTAACGCTGCACCTCTTCCTTTAGTACTGGCTCAAACATTGAGGCCAATATACCCATCCTGACTGACACATCGATCAAGCCGTCATGAAACGACATTATGCCATCCACACCTGCACCCTTGATGCGCACCGAATTTCCCTCCCAGCGTGAGCGCACACCGTGTTGACGCTCCAGGCTGGCAGCCAGGCCCTCAGCGGCCTCGCGCACCTCTTCCCTGGGCATGGTATAGGGTTTTGTTATCCTGAATTTGGCCATGGCTTTCTCTCAATCAACGCGCATGAGTATAGGTCATGCCACACCGCATCGCACGTCCGGGGAAATTCGCTGAACTTATAGCCAATATATTTCGCATAATGCTGTGATTCTGACATAATTACGCCCCCCCGAGAGGTAGAGAAAAGGCGCGGGCAGTCCTCGCCACTCCTGCGCCACAGACAACAGGATACACAATGACCATAAATACCCAGACCGGCCAGGAATACACCGACCTGGCGCCCTCCAAGCTTATTGAAGAGTCTCTCAGACGTGGAGAGGGCGTGCTGTCCGACACCGGAGCACTGCTGGTCACCACCGGCAAACGCACCGGGCGCTCGCCGGCAGACCGTTTCGTGGTGAGGGAGCCAGGCACCGAGGACGGCATCGACTGGGGCAGCGTCAACCGCCCTTTCGACAGCGACAAATTCGACGCCCTGTGGGAGCGTGTGGAGTCCCACCTGGCCGCCGGTGACAAATTCGTCAACCACCTGCACGTGGGGGCGCACAGCGACCACTATCTGCCGGTGAAAGTCACCACCAAGACGGCCTGGCAGTCCCTGTTTGGTCGCAATATGTTTATCCGCCCTGACACCTTCAACGCCGGCCGCAAGCCTGAGTGGAATATCCTCAACGTTGCCAGTTTTGTCTGTGACCCCGAGCGCGATGGCACCAACTCTGATGGCGTCGTGATCATCAACTTTGCCCAGCGCAAGGTGCTGCTGGCGGGTATGAGCTATGCCGGTGAGATGAAAAAGGCCATGTTCTCAGTGCAAAACTTCCTGTTGCCAGAAAAAGACGTCATGCCCATGCACTGCAGCGCCAATGTGGGCGATAACGGCGACACCACCTTGTTCTTCGGCCTGTCCGGTACCGGCAAAACCACCTTGTCCGCCGACCCCAACCTCTACCTGATTGGCGACGACGAGCATGGCTGGGCCAAGGGCTCAGTATTTAACCTCGAGGGCGGCTGCTACGCCAAAACCATTGACCTGAGCCAAAAGAATGAGCCGGTCATCTGGGACGCCATCCGCTTTGGCGCCATTATCGAGAATGTTGTCCTGAACAACGAGCGCCACGCCGACTACTGCGACACCAGCCTCACAGAAAATGGCCGCTGCTGCTACCCGCTTGAGCATGTGGAAAAACGCACCGAGACCAACAACAGTGGTGAACCCAAGTGCGTAATCTTCCTGACCTGCGATGTCTCCGGCATACTGCCCCCCATTTCCATCCTGTCCAAGGAAGCGGCGGCATTTCACTTCCTCAGTGGCTACACGGCGCGTGTGGGGTCCACTGAATTGGGCGCCGAAGCGGGCATTCACCCCACCTTCTCCACCTGTTTCGGCGCGCCCTTTATGCCGCGTCCCGCCGGTGATTACGCAGAATTACTGATGAAGCGCATCGAGGATTTCGACAGCCAGGTCTATCTGGTCAACACCGGCTGGACCGGCGGCTCAGGCGCACCCGGCGGCACCGGGGAACGCTTCCCCATCCCGGTCACCCGGGCAGTGGTACACGCGGCCCAGAGTGGTGCCCTGCTCAACGCCGCCAGTGGACACCTGGACATCCTCAACCTGGATTTCCCCACGGAGATACCGGACGTCGACACCAAATTCGTCAACCCCCGCGCAGGCTGGGGTGACGATGCCGCCTACGACGAGCAGGCGCGCAAGTTGGCCGCCCTGTTCGAGCAAAACATCAAGAACTTTGATATTCCAAATGCCATCATAGCTGCCGGACCGAAAGCCGGCTGACACTATAGGCCCGAATTTATTCAACTATTGGTTGTTGTTCGAATTTATCCGACCAGCCCCGACAATTCTGAATCCATAAGCCCGGAAACCGAACCCTGGGAATCGTAGTCAGGCGCGAAAAAGATGTGCATCAATAGCTTGTGCAGACTTTCATAATCTGATTCCGGTTTCCAGGATAATGCGTTGTCCCGCCGCTTACGGGATGAAAAAAGGCCAAATATTCCCGCCGCTTTTAGTATGTTTATTCTAATTTTTTTCCGTATTCTGGCCGCGAATTGGTAGGACATTCCGTACAAAACCGCACTAAAGGAGTTGAATCATGCCCGAAGAAACAAAGACTGTAACAGCAACCAAAGCTGCCCCCAAGCGTAAGCCTGCTACCAAGCGTAAGCCCGTCACCAAACGCAAGCCTGCTGCCGCCAAGCGCAAGCCCGTCACCAAACGCGCCACCAGGAAATCCACTCCCGATTTCTCCACCCGCGCCCAGGAAGCTGGCCGCAATGCTTTCCTGGCCAGCCTCGGCTTCTACGGCAAGGCTTTCGACCAGGCGCAGGAGCGTCGCAAAAAAGCCGACAAAATGTACAAGGAGTTGGTCAAGCGCGGTAAGAAAGTCGAGAAGAATGCCAAAGGCCGCATCGAAGATATCGAACTACCCAAGCTCGAGTTGAACAGCCTGACCGACCGTAAAAAGCTGGAAAAGCAGTTGGACAAGGCCAAGGCCCGCTTTGAAGAACTGAAAGAAACTGTAGGCTTCAAGGCCGCTGCCTAAACACAACCATCCAGGACCACTCACCCCTGTATATCGGGGGTTTTTCAGGGGCTACGTTGTAGCCCCTTTTTTTGTCTGGTGTCCTATACAAAATAATCTGGTTTAATAGGCGAACGCAATCTGCAATCTCCGAATCATCCCATTACAGATGGAGGGTAGACGGTATGAGCGATGAAAAGAGTAAAGTCACCGACAAAGCCAGTGAAATAGCCAAGAATATCTGGCTGGCCGGCGTGGGCGCCTACGGCAAAGCCGTGGAAGACGCCCAAGGCAGGCTGGAAAAGGTGAGCATGGAGCCCCCAAAACTGTTTCGCGACCTGGTAAAAGCGGGCTCGGCACTGGAAGACGATGCCCGAGAAGCTCTGGAAACCACGGCGGCGGCCAGAAGCTCTGTGGAGGAACGTATCAACCGGGTGCGTGAGAATTTTCACATGCAGCGCCCGGCCCGCATCGAGGACTTGAACGCCCTGCACAAAAAAGTGGATAAGTTGACCAGAAAGGTCGACAAACTGGGCAAAGCCCTGGCGGAACAGAGCATCGCGAAGGAAACCGCCGGGCGCAAGACCGCCGCTACGAAAAAATCCGGCGCCAGGCCCTCTTCCCGGGCAGCGACTAAAAAAAAGGCGCCCACAAAAAAAGTGACAACCAGGAAACAGACGACCACCCGGGCCAAATCCACCACCAGCAAGCGCAAGACCTGACCTTATCAAGTGGTTGGAGCACTGACATCACATGAAAACGAGGGATCGTATTCTCCACACAAGTCTCGCGCTGTTCAATGAGGAGGGAGAAGCCGACACTACCACCATAGATATTGCCAATGAGATGGACATCAGTCCCGGCAATCTATATTACCACTTCAAGGGCAAGGACCAGATCATTGCCGAGCTATTCCAGCAGTACGAGCACGCCCTGAGTCACACCCTCACAGCCCCCATTGAGCAGCCCCTAAGTACTGACCGCTCCAATGTGGAAGATAACTGGTACTACCTTTACGTGGTGATGGAGGAGATGTACCAATACCGCTTCCTCTACCATAACCTGGACAACATTCTGCAGCGTTACCCCGACGTGAGGCGAGGCTTCAAGCGGCTGATCCAGCTCAAGCGCACCGCCTTGTACGCCATCTGCCAGACCTTGCTGCGACAGTCTGTTATCGACGCCAGAGACCAGCAACTGCTGGGCCTGGTGGACAACATGACCCTGAACCTGACCTTCTGGTTCAATTACAGCGAATTATTGCACGACCACCGCTCACCCCATATCACCATTCACCAGGGTGTCTTGCAATTGCTCACCATGATCGCTCCCTATCTGGGAGATGATGAACTCAAATTCTACCGCGACTGTGAGTCGATTTACGCCAATATGCTGGAAGAGGCCGACTGAGCCCGCCTCTCCTCCACAAACACCAGGCGGCGGTCGTCGCAGGACAGGTATGGGCGGCGCTTATCGATGAAACAGGGGGACATCCCTGTGCCCATATACAATAGACAGTGTATTTCGCCAGTCATCTGCTATTATTTTGGTTCACTTATCGCATCACTTAGAAAGGAGCGTAACATGACTATCCAGGCTGGAGACAAAATCCCCGCATGTACTATGAAGATTATGGGCGAAAAGGGCCCTGTTGATATCACCACTGAAGAGATTTTTGCCGGCAAGAAAGTTGTTCTGTTCGCCGTGCCCGGCGCCTTCACTCCAGGCTGCAGCCTGACCCACCTGCCCGGCTACGTGGTCAATGCCGACAAGATCAAGGCCAGCGGCATCGACAGTATCGTCTGCATGGCGGTCAATGACGCTTTTGTCATGGACGCCTGGGGTAAAGCCCAGAATGCCGGGGAACTTCTGATGCTGGCGGACGGCAATGGTGAATTTACTGCGGCGCTGGGACTGGAATTGGACGGCAGTGGTGTTGGCCTGGGCACTCGCAGCCAGCGTTTCGCCATGATTGTGGAAGATGGCGCCGTCACTCACCTCAATGTGGAGCCAGGTCGCAGTGTGGATGTGAGTTCGGCCGAAACCATCATGGGTTTGCTGTAGCGTACGCCAACCCCCGGCGGGAGCCGCCCGCACAGTTCCCGTCAACCACTCCCCGTTCTCATCATAAACCCTGCGATGAGCACCAATGCCTTCGTACGCGCACGAGGATACGATTTCAGTGCGGACCAGCCCGGGCAACGGAATCACGCATGAGCGAACTCGCCATTATAGAGAATAAACAGTAGGCCAGAAAAAAATAAAAGCCCGGCTCCAGGCTGGCATACATGGTCAACATATCGCCGATTTGACCCGAGGCGCTACCCGCCATATAGGCCACCAGCACACCCATAACAAACACGTCCGACATGGACCACTTGCTCAGGGCGCCGTTTAACCACAGTAGCGGACCGCGCAGGTCTGCCCGGGCAATAAACAATGAGCAGGTTTGTAGCAAGAGCTTGAAAACAGGAATCACCAGACTGAAAAATACTATGAGGAAGGCTACTGGCAGGTTACCCGTGCGAGACAACTCGTCTACCGTGCCCCACACGGACCGGGTGTTATTATAGGCCACCAGATGACCCTTAATCCGGTCAAAACCAAGAAAGCTGGATATAGCGTTAAGCATCTGCCGGGTCTGGGCATCAGCCCCTTCTCCGGCAATCATCTCTATACCCAGTTCAGCGATTTTGGATTTTTCCACCGTGCCAGTCAGGGTGAGCACAGGCTGGGTCACGCCGGGGTACAACAAGCCCAGGGCCACAGCTATCAGTAGCAGGATCAGCAGTTTTCGCTTCAGGGACATCTCGATTCCTCAAATAAGGCGCGCATGATACCGCAAGGACTCACGGTCCTCACCGTTGCCAGGACACGCTGCCCATCAGGTTAGTACGGTGTAGCACACCACACTGATAACGGCAGCGCCCAGAAGATTCAACAGCACTCCTTCCCTGGCCATGCGTGATACGCTGATCAGGCCACTGCCGAACACCACCGAGTTCGGTGCTGTGGCCACGGGTAGCATAAATGCACAGCTGGCGCTCATCGCCGCCGGCACCATAATCAGCTCCGGAGCGATACCGGCGGCCAGCGCGGCGGCGGCCAGCACCGGCATAAGCAAAGTGGTACTGGCGGTATTGGACGTGGTCTCCGTCATAAAGGTGACAATCAGGCAGATAATCACAATCAACGCATACAGTGGAATTCGTGTCATATCCGCCAACCACTGTCCCATCAGTTCACTCAGCCCGGAATTGACGAAGCCCTTGGCCAGGCAGATACCCCCGGCAAACAACAGCAGCACACCCCAGGGGATGGTAACGGCGCGCTCCCAACTCAGCAGGCGCTGCCCCTTGCCGTTGGGCACGACAAATAAAACGATCACCGCCAGCAGTGCGACCGAAGCGTCATTGGCCTGGGGCACATCCAGCCAGGTTTTCCAGCCGCCAAAGGGTTCGCTGCGGGTAATCCAGGCCAGGGCGGTGAGGCCGAATACTGCCATCACCCTGCGCTCTTCGGTGCGCCAGGCCCCCACATCGGGTAACTGTACAGCCAGTGCTCCGCCTATATTGCGGGTCAACATCACAGCCATGGCCGGCACCATGACAATCACCACCGGGAGGGCCCAGCCCATCCAGCGCGTAAAACTGATGGCCTCACCCGTGGTCTGTTCATACACCTGCATGAAAATAAGGTTTGGCGGGGTTCCTATCGGCGTACCCATGCCTCCTACGCTGGCTGCATAGGCGATACCCAGTAACAGGGGTGCCGCCAATTCCTCCTTTTCCTTTGTCGCATCCAGCACCGCCAGCGCGACAGGCAATAACATCAGTGTGGTTGCCGTATTGGATATCCACATGCTCAATACAGCGGCCGCAACCATAAAACCCAGAACCAGGCGGCGGCCACTACTGGCGCCAAACAGGTTGACCATGCCTATGGCAATGCGCCGGTGAGCCCCCGAGTGCTCCATCGCCTTGGACAGCAAAAATCCCCCCAGCAACAGCAGTATCAGTGGAGAACCATAGGCCTGGGCCACCTCCGCAGGGGTCAATACACCCAGCAGTGGCAACACTGCCAGGGGCAGCAGGGATGTTACCGGGATAGGGATGGGTTCAAATACCCACCACAGGATGCACAGCACCGCCACAAAACCCACGGCCACCATATCGCCACCGTAACCCACCGACTGGAATGCCACAGCGGCACAGGCTGCCACCAATGGCCCCAACCAGAGGGCCCAGCTACGCATCACCGACATGTCCAGAATTCCTCACCACCTATTTACCAGCCAACATATACTCCCTGGCAGCACGATGTAAACCCTAGTGCTCCAACCTCGAAAAGACTACACTGGCGCGCATTATGCGAGAACTGCCTAACAAGCTGGTCGACCGTTTCGGCCGCAGCGTCGATTATGTACGCCTGTCGGTCACCGATCGCTGCGATTTTCGCTGTGTCTATTGCATGGCCGAGGACATGACATTCGTACCCAAACCGGATGTACTGACCCTGGAGGAACTGTACCGGGTGAGCCAGGCGTTTGTTGAACTCGGCGTGGGCAAAATCCGCCTGACTGGCGGCGAACCCCTGATACGCAATAACATTCTGTCGCTGATAGAACAACTCGGTCAACTCGATGGACTTGACCAGTTGGTGTTGACCACCAACGGTTCCCAGCTACAACGCATGGCCGGTAGGTTGCACGAGTACGGTGTGAAGCGTATCAACATCAGCCTGGACACCCTGCATGGTCGCAAATTCCGCCACCTCACCCGGCACGGCAATCTGGACCAGGTCATCGCTGGTATAGACACCGCCGTCGCCACCGGTTTTGAGCGTATCAAGATCAACGCGGTTATCCTCAAGGGCCGCAACGAGGACGAGGCGCTGGACCTGGTGAACTTCGCTCGCCAGCGGGCTATTGATATCGCCTTCATCGAGGAGATGCCCCTGGGCCTGATCGATGAACACGACCGCGCCCTCAGTTACTGCAGCAGCGACGAATTGCGTGAAATTATTGGTCGGCGACACACCCTGCAATCACTGGGAGAGCCAGCGGGCGATGCGGGGCCCGCCCGCTACTTCAGCATGGCTGACAGCCCGACGCGGGTAGGTTTTATATCGCCGCACAGCCACAATTTCTGCCACCTGTGTAATCGCGTCAGGGTCACGGCGGAAGGTCGCCTGTTGCTCTGCCTGGGTAACGAGCACTCAGTGGATTTGCGCGCTGTGCTGCGCAGCCCCGCCTATACACCCGAGATACTCAAGCGGGCCATCATCGATGCCATCGCTATCAAGCCGGAGCGGCACTACTTCGATAATAGCGGCGAACCGGACATCGTTCGCTTCATGAATATGACTGGCGGCTAGTGTTCCACCAACCACCCGATAAGTCAGGCAATATCACCGTAAGTGGTGACGAGGTACACTGGTGTGGTCAGGCCGCTGTTCACGTACAATAGCGAACCCCAATCTGAGGAACTAGTGTAATGCAGAGCCAAGACTTCCCCCAACTGGCATCCATTGAGCAAATCGAACAGGGTTTCGAATCCTTCGGCTACATTTGTAGCCGCAAGATCGCCACATCCGTGTTCCTGGCCTTTGCGCTGCGCAAACCTATTCTGGTGGAAGGCCCTCCCGGGGTGGGCAAAACCGAACTGGCCAAGACCACAGCCATGCTGCTGGACACTCCCCTGATACGCCTGCAATGCTATGAAGGTCTGGATGAAGCCAAGGCACTGTACGAATGGAAATACGGCAAGCAGTTGCTGTACACCCAGGTACTAAAGGAAAAACTGGGCGACCTGTTACAGGGCGCCCAAGGCCTGGCGGAGTCGGTGGAACGACTGCACCAGTTTGGCGACATCTTCTACTCCGAAGACTTCCTTGAGCCGCGCCCGTTGCTCAAGGCGATGCAACAGGAGAAAGGCGCAATCCTGCTGATCGACGAGGTGGACAAGTCCGATTACGAATTCGAATCACTGCTGCTGGAAATCCTGTCTGACTACCAGATTTCCATCCCTGAAATCGGCACGATAAAAGCCCGCACGACCCCTATGGTATTCCTCACCAGCAACAACAGCCGGGAAATTTCAGACGCACTCAAACGACGCTGCCTGCACCTGTATATCCCCTTCCCCACGGTGGAACTGGAAGAGCGCATCATCCTCAGCCGCGTACCCGATGTGGACGCAAGACTGCGCCATCAACTGGTTGAGTTTGTGCACTCCCTGCGCCAGCTTGACCTGAAAAAGGTTCCGGCCATCTCTGAAACCATCGACTGGGCGCGCAGTCTGCTGCTGATGCACGCTGACCAGTTGGATGAAGACCTGGTGCGCACCACCCTGAACGTGCTGCTCAAATTCGAGGACGATATCGAATCTACAGACGCCGACCTGCGCATCATGGTGCGCGATAGCGCTAGCGCTTGAGCGCGCGGGTGCCGCACAAATGAAGTGCAGGGAAACATAGGCCATGCATTCGAATCTTGTCAGTTTCATCCAGGTATTGCGCAGCCGTGACGTAAGGGTCTCACCGGCCGAGTCCCTGGATGCGGTGGACGTTGCGGCGACCCTGGGTTACTCCAATCGTTCTCTACTGCGGGACGGACTGGCCATGACATTGGCCAAAACCCCGGAAGAAGAAGTTATTTTCCTGCAGTGTTTCGACCGCTTTTTCCATTGCGAGCTGGCAGATTTCAACCCCGCGGACTCACCCCAGACAACAGACCAGGACGAACCACCTCCGGCCCCTGGGTCAGGGGGTGACGCCCAGGCACAGGATGGCGACCCCGGCGATGAGGTATCGCCCCTGGAAATCGCCGCCCGGGACAACCCGATACTGCAATCCCTGCTGCAATCGCCACTGATGCAGAGTCTGGTACAAAATGATCGCAACGAACTGACAGTGGCCATGACCCAGGCGGCGGAACAAGTGGGCCTGCAACAGATTCAGATGTTCACACAAAAAGGCCAATTCACTCGAAAAATCCTGGACGCACTGGGCGAAGAACATATACGCAATGCGGTTATCGCGCTGGAAAGAGCGGGAGATCCGGCGCTGGTTGAGGTCCAGCGCTACCGGGATATTCTGCGGGAGCAAGTGCGCGATTATGTAGAGCGGGAATACCTGCTACATGCCGAGGGTAAAACCAGGCAGTTCATGGACGAGATATTGAGCAAAACCCGTCTGAACAATATCGAGCATATGTACCTGCACAAAGTACACGAACTGGTGCGCAAAATGGCCAAAAAGCTCATCAGCCGCCATTCGCGCAAGCGCAGGCACCTGAAGCGCGGGCAGTTGAATATGGCGAAAACCATGCGCAAGGGCATACCCACCGACGGGGTGATGTTCAATACTTACTGGCGGCAGGTACGCAAGGAAAAACCGCAAATCCTGGCGATATGCGATGTCAGCGGCTCTGTCGCCGCTTATGCGAAGTTCCTGTTACTGTTTCTGCACAGCCTGCAAGATGTTCTGCCCAAGGTAAGGAGCTTTGCCTTTTCCAACCACCTGGGTGAAGTCAGCGAATATTTCAATGACTACCCTGTAGAAAAAGCCATTGAGCTGGTCAACTGGAAATACGGCGGCGCCACGGATTACGGCAATAGCCTGATGGACTTCGCCAAGCTGGCCCTGGATGATATCAACAGCAACACCACGGTTATCATCCTGGGGGATGCGCGCAATAACAACGGCGACCCTAAACTGGAGATCATGCAGAGCATCTACCAGCGTTCACGCCAGGTGATATGGTTAAACCCCGAATTGCGCAGGTCCTGGGGCACGGGTGATTCGGAAATGCTCCGCTACCAGAGTGCCTGTCATTTTACCGCCGAATGCAATAACCTTAAGCAATTAGAGCGCATTGTCGATCAACTTCTGAAGAGTATCGAGTAACTCCCCATGGCCTATTACTGCAAAGATTGCAGCTACCGCGGAAAAACAAGCGGTCAGGTTGGAGAATGTCCGGCCTGCGGATCCTTTAATCTTCAAAAGGATATAGAGCAGGAGAAAAAACCGCCACCGGCCAAATGGCGGCTGGTCGTCCTTGCAGTACTGTGGGGTTATCTCATAGCACTGATTATCTGGAAACTAGTCCACTGAAACTGATCGCCGAACATTTTCCACTACCGTGTTCACTGCGAGAGCTGGTGCTGAAGCGCTATACCCCCGCGAAAACAGCTGCCAACAACGAACAGCCCATGCCGCTGGAGGAACTGCTCCAGTACCTGAAAAATATTGATAGTTTCGATCTTACACCCCTTGAGGCTGTTTTGCTCCAAACCGAAGCCATTGGCGACCCGGCACTGCCGACAACGCAGCAGACCGCCATCCTGCAATGGCTGGGAACGGCTCTGCAAAACTGGCAACAAAGCTTCCCTCTGGAACAGCCACTGGCCTCAGAGTTGCATCCACTGCACGCACTGGCGGCGGCACTGGCTGTTACCGATCCCAATTTCCTCATACCCGGGGCTCACCCCGTTCACCGGCTGCTGGATACCCTGCAGGCCAGAGCCATAGGCTGGCATTCGCGCCTGGGCAGGGCCGGGGCGGCCACGCAGCAGCAGATAGCCAAAACAGTAGAGCGTGCACTGGCCTGGTTTGACGACACAGATACAGACCTCGCGGCGATCTGCACAGAACTCGCTGCCGTGGTGCAGCGGGATCAGGCCAGGGCTGGTCGCATGGCTCAGCGTGTCGTAGAAGCCGAACAGGGGCGAATCAAGTCAGCGGATGCCAGGCGGCAGGCGGCACAAATGATTAATACGGCACTGGAGAAATTTCAGGCGCCCGAGGCCATCGGTGCTTTTCTCACGGGTCCATGGTACGCCAGTGCCCAGCTGGTTGTGCTGAAATTCGGGAGCGATTCCAAGCCATGGGAAAAAATGGTCGCAACTACCGACACACTCCTCGATTCACTGCAGACCGTCGAGGAACCAGCGGATAATCGACGGCAGTATATTTTTGAGGTCGTCACCCAACTGCCAAAAGACATCAGTCACTTGTTACTAAGCCTGCAGCACGACAGCGAAGCGGTGGAGGATGCCGTGGGCCTGATCGAGTTCACCCACTTGCGGGTACTGCGTAACCAACCCCTTGAGCTGGGACAAATCGCAGCCATTGACGTGGGCGACGAAGATATTGCAAAGGGCGAGGGCGATCACTTTGATGCCCTGGACCGTGTGGAAGTCGGTCAATGGTGGCGCGTTGACCTGGGCGACGGGGAACCCCTGCGCTTACAACTGGCACTGAAACTGGAACGGGAGCAACAACTGCTGTTCACCAACCAGGCAGGAATCAAAGCCCTGCAGCAGAGCTACCGGGATTTTGCCGAATTACTCGCCCGGCAAAAAGTCACAGCGCTGCACTGCGGTGCCAGTTTCAGCACCAGCCTGGCCAGCGCCGCGGGTATTGACTCCACCGAGCAGTTGGGGATCCTGGTAGACGCCGCGGCAGTGCTCCCCGGGGGTATGGCTGTAGAAGAACCAGCCGAGTACTTCGGACAAGAGGCTATCGACGAATCAATAGAGCACATCGAACAATATGCTGTGGATGAGCCAGTAGGGCAAACCAGGCAAGAAGCTCCGGGCGAGCCAGCTCCGGTAGCCGACACAAACGTAGAACCGGATTTACCCATGGGTACCTGGCTGGGATTCCACGACGGCGATAAACCCCTGATGGCCAAACTCGCTGTTCACGATCGCGAAAAGGACAACTATATTTTTGTGAACCGCAAAGGTATCAAGATCCTGCAGTTAAGCAAGGAGGTATTGCTGCAAATGATGGATGATGGCCTGATAGACATTCTACAGACCAGCTCCACTTTCCGGGACAAAGTCACCCAGGCACAGCGTCAAACTGAAGAATAAGCGAAGGAGCATTCATAGATGTCCCAGGAGAAGCGAAAACACCTGCGGCTTCCCGTTGAGAGCACCATATTTATCGAATTGGTCTCACCACGCGCGGGCAGCTCAGAGTCTGGTGAAGTCGCTATGTGCAAGACGCTGGAGGTCTCTCGCGACGGCCTGCGGGTTGGGCTGGAGCGGGAAGTGACGGTGGGCGCCATCCTGCAGATAGGAGTGCAACTCCCCGAGTCCGGCGACACCCTCTATCTGGCGGGAGAGGTTAGCTGGTGTCGAGCCAACGAAGAGCCGCAGCAGAGCTGGTCCGCCGGCTTCAAGCTGTTGAATGCGGCTAATTCCGATATCGACAGATGGATAGCGCTACTGGCTGAGATGGAGCGCTAGTACAAACTCTCTTCGTCCTCTTCCAGGCTCTCCAGGCTTAATCCCATGGGGTTGCCGCCGTCAAGCTCACCGCCCTCCTTGGCGAACTTGATTTTGAGCCTGACATTATTCGGCGAGTCGGCATTGCGCAGCGCCTCGTCCTCATTGATCAAGCCCTCCTGGAAGAGCTCGAACAGCGCCGTATCGAAAGTCTTCATGCCGATATTTTCCGATTTCTGCATCACTTCCTTGATACCGTCTATATCGCCTTTGAGAATGAGGTCAGAGATCATCGGAGTGCCCAACAGAATCTCGATGGCGGCGCAACGCTTGCTGTCTACCGTGGGGATCAGGCGCTGGGAAACGATGCACTGCATGTTCATCGACATATCCATCAACAACTGCGGCCGCCG
>QNFS01000025.1 GCA_003646415.1 Gammaproteobacteria bacterium | reverse complement strand
GTATGGGGTAACTCGGCTCCGCCAGTTAAGCAAAAACAGCCTGTAATGCGCCCACCCTTCAAAAATAGTTTTTTGCCATCGGCTCGGATTGTTTGCAGGTTCACCAACTCACCCCCGATATTTGTCAGCGGCACCAACAGCACATCACCAGCTTGCCGTAAGCCCATGGAATAAATACCTTTGGCAGCCAGGTAAGGGTGGGCTGTTGTAGCTGGCACAGCCTGCCTCCACATCACCCCCGCCCGCTGTTGCGCGTCCATGTAGCCTTTGGCTTTTTCCTGTAATCGTTTTTGCCTGGCGACTCTCACCACTGAATTAATGCGCTCGCGCTCCGCTTGTGTAATTTCTCGGTCAGTATTTGCACGCCATGTGTAACTGGTGCCGGTCCGCCAGTTGCCATAGGCGCCAGCGGGCAGGCCATCCAAGTGCAGGACATACCAGCAGGCCGCATTGTTGCGCTTAGTGTCGGGATCATCGAAGCGGTGCAGCTCGCCATCGGCTATTGGAGAAACAGGCGCCCCCAGGTCCTGGTATATGGCGTCTGCAAATAGGCGGAAGGGATCGGTCCCGGCAGCCAGAGGGGTATTGCTCATATATTCTCCCTCCACTTGCCGGGGTGCAGAATATAGCGGCCTACGTAATGCCGATTTCCCTGTGCATTGTGGTCGTAACTCCAAGCCAGTTGGATGTTGAAGCCGTGGGCGTGTCGCAGCTCATAGATGCGAGCGCCAGGCATCATCACATCGTAATTTTCGCGGAGCTCGATAGTTGTTAAACCCTGGCTCCCCACTTCGCGCAGTCCCGCCAATATTTTCTGCCGCTGATTTTCCGTACTGTTCACGTGCGCGCCCCCCTTTCCGCCCTTAAGCCCATGCGGAGTTGATATGGAATTTCCCGGAAGTGCCGGAAACAAAAACCTGAAATCCGCTCATTGGGCAAAAGTATCAATCCGCAATGTGTGCAGCGTGATTTATTGGGGTGTCTGGTTTGGGCTGTTTTTGCTATATTCATCACGTCCACCTTGTTGATTGCCGTCAATAGGACTCTGGAACCCACGCCCTGCCAGGTGTGGGTTTCGTCCGTTATGGGGTATGGAAAACATGGCGCTAGGCCGCTTGGGTTTTAGTCTGCTCGGCAAACTGAGCCCGCCAGTCCTTCAGTGTTTTACCCCGATAGCGAACAGCGGAGCCCATCTTTATAAACGCCGGGGCTTTTACGCCTGCGAGTTTTCCTTTGTTACGGGCATTGCGCATGGTGGTAGGTTGAAAACCGAGAAAGGCGCCGGAGGTGGCAGTGTCGTACACGCCATCATCTTTGATGGCTGGTAATACAGTGTTCTGGTTCATTGTGGATTACTCCCCGTAGTAGGTTCCTGGTAGTACGCCTCGGTAATCGGGCGTCTATGGGGATCATTTCAGAAAATTTGCGGGGGAAGTTGTAAGCGGGTCAAGCGGCGGCTTATCGGGCCAAGCGGCGGCTTATCGGCGGGACCGGTCCTCTGTCATCCGGCGAATAGTCTTAGTTATTGCCTCGCTGTCAGCAGGCTTAATAGGTTGTTTACCGCTTCCGTGATAAGTCAATTGCCGCAGATTGCCCGCCACTTCAATTCCATACCCTAGCGGCGGATTGGCCTTCCACTCCTTGAGTACATCGGCTGCGGACGGGCATTCACGCCCCGCTTGCCAAGCGGCGCTGAGTAGGTCGTATAGCGGCTCAGTATAACCTTGGAAGCGCTGAGGTTTTGTTAGTTTCCAATTAGTGGGCGTCGATACCTCGATATGCTCTACCACTGGCGCTGGGCTTTTTTTACCAGTTTTCTTCGTCTTTGGTGCGCCTGCCTCACTTGTACGCTTGGGTGCAAGGCTCATTAAAGCAGCAGAATCTTTCTTGGGAAGAAAAGAGGAAAACACTTTTGCTGCCTTTCTCACAGCATCACTTGCTTTTTGTGCTTGCTCCTCAGCACTGTTATCAATTCCAAATTTCTCGTGATTTATCGCAATCAACCTGGCGCCTGAGCTGACTTTTAATAACTTGGCCGCCGCCAATTGACGCGGGGTTAGGTCACTTTGATGCATCCTGATACTGTCACCAGACAAACCTAGCAGATCGTGCGCCACAGCATTATCTAGCGCCAAAGCCACTTCAGAGGATGAAAGTTTTTCCACGTCGAATTTTTTCGCCAGACTTGGGTTATTTTCAATCTCAGCCAGCTTTGGAATATGTTCCCCAATGTCTTGCACACAAAAAGCGCGCAACATCTTGTAGGTATTCTGTTCCATCGCACCCCCTTACAGTGCAGCCCTTAAAGTAGATACAGCGCCAGGCCGTTAAGGGAACGGCTTTTCGCGGGCCATGCTAGGCGCTGTAATTCGACTATATTATTTTATTGTGCCATTCCGAAATGCAGAATGCTAAATATATCGGCGCTCGGTATTAGCGATAAAAGTAATCATTCATATGGTTCTAGCTTTTTGTATGGAAGCGACCACAACCAATCCCACTCCTTTCTGAGTGTGCTTGTATCAAATGTCGAACGAACATATTTATAGGTATTAAATCTGCCATTTTTTCCAGCCTCAAAAATACCTAGCTGAACAAACCGAGACATAATTAAGCCTACATCGGACAGGCTAATTCCCGTTTCAACCACAATTTCTTTCTTTGTTAAAGGTGCGCCTGTGACAACTACTATTTGCCGAATTTGCTTATGATGTTTGGCAATTATTTGAGCGTCGGGGTAAGCGGTCGGGTAGAAGTCCTGAAGAACTGCCGAAAGTTCGCAAAGTGTTAGCAATAATTGATCGAGTGTTTTGGTTGTAAATACTTTTTGGATCAATAACTGATAATACTCATAAGCTTCATCTTGATTTGTGGGATATTCCTTTCCGGCTATTTTGGACTCAATATGCTGGCGCAACTTCAAACGCTCAGCGGTAGAAACAGCATAGCCTCTAGCGCGGCACTTTAAATTATCAATCTGGTGTTCAAGTGACTCAACAAATGTAGAAAGATCGGTAATTTTCTCCATCTGCCTTTCATCAAGGAAGTAGTCCAGCAGCGCAATTTTTCTGAAGTAGTCATCTTCATTTTGGCAGTTTGCAGTTACTACTTGTTCAATCGCCGCGTCCCATGTAATCGTGTTGTAGCTGCCCTCTTTTAGCACCCTAATTTCTTTTGCCAACCCTCTAATTTCTATAGTCTCTTTCTCAGATAACATTTCCGTCCCCGTTCCGATGTGGGCCGCCTCTGTCTGCACAATGCCCATCTCTGATTATAACTATCCTCCAAACTTGGCTGTTACCACATTCCCGGCTTTAGTCTGGGCTTTCAGGTTTTCCAGATAATCCGCCCAGCCCTGCATCATCGCCCGGCGCTCTTCCAGGTGAGAGGTCCGGTTGTAGGCTCTGCCGTTGGCATCTTTCACCGCGTGGGCTAACTGGTGCTCGATATAGTCTACCCGGTACTTCAATACTTCATCGAGAATGGTGCGCGCCATGGCCCGGAAGCCGTGGGGGGTCATTGTGTCATTGTCATAACCCATGGTGCGTAGAGCCACTCTCACGCCGTTGTCACTCAGGGGGCGGCTTGCTCCGCGCTGACTGGGAAAAACATACTTGCCACGATGCGCGGTGTGCTTCTCGATCTCTCGCAATAGCGCCACCGCTTGAGTGGATAGGGGCACAATATGGGGTTGGCCCATTTTCATCTTTTCCGCTGGCAGCTCCCACTGTTCATCCTGCCAATTGATTTCGCTCCACTCCATGGCCCTAATCTCCCCAGGCCGGGCAAATAGGATCGGGGATAACTGCATGGCGGTTTTGACGATAGGGGTCCCGCAGAAGCCGTCGATGGCTATCAGCAGTTTGCCCACCTCCGCCGGATCGGTAATGGCGGCATAGTGTTTTTTGGTGCGGGATGACAGGGCCCCGCGCAGATCGGCACTAGGGTCGCGCTCACAGCGTCCGGTGGCCACGGCAAAGCGGAATACCTGCCCGGCGGTTTGCTTGGCCCTGTGCGCCATATCCACCGCCCCCCGCGCCTCTACCTTGCGCAGCACCATAAGCAATTCCGGGGGTTCTATCTGGCTGATAGGCCGGGCGCCCAGAGAGGGGTACAAATCATTTTCCAGCAGGCGCTTGGTCCGGTCCCGGTGGCTATCCGATTTTTCGCTCATTTGGGTTTCGTACCATTCCAGGGCCACAGCCTTAAAAGTGTTCTCCCCGGCGTATTTGTCCTCCAGCTTTTTGATCCGCTTGGTTACGCCAGGGTCTATCCCTTTGGCGAGCTTGTTCCGGGCATCTTCGCAATCGCTGCGGGCATCTGCCAGTGATTTTTGGGGGTACACGCCCAGGGCCAGTAATTTCTCCTTACCCCCAAAGCGGTACTTGAGGCGCCAGTATTTGGCCCCGTTGGGATTAATCAGTAAAAACATGCCCTTGCCGTCTGAGAGCTTGTAGGGCTTCTCCCCGGCTTTAGCCTGTTTGACTTGTGCTGCCTTGAGCTTCATTGCGCATTCCCTCCTATGCGCCCCAGCGCCCCGGTGCGGGGTATTTGGGGGTATCAGGTGGGGGTTATGGGGTTGTACCCCCGTATCTACCCCCTGATTTGGGGGTATACTGGCATACACTGAGTGACAAGGGAAGACACCCCCGGAATACAAAAACCCCATAGGTAGGGGCTTTCATGGGCTTTTATGACTTTGAGTGATGCTGAATTATCATGATTTGGTCGGTGTGAGAGGATTCGAACCTCCGACCCCTTCGTCCCGAACGAAGTGCGCTACCAGGCTGCGCCACACACCGAATATTTGAGGCCAATGACTATACCAAAAGAGGGCTGTGGAACCAATATCCACCGCCAGCGGCGGGATCACCGGGCGGGCTAATAGACACCTGCCCAACGTGCCAAAAGCTGGCTGAATATACTCAGGCCCATAACGACGGCAATGAGCGCCAGGAGCAGGCGCAGCGGGCGGAAGGGCTTACGCTCGACCGAATTGATGCCGCGTTTGACGAACTCATCTACCCTGGCCTGATCCTCTGGGTATAACCGGTTTTGGTGGCTGCGATCCTGTTTGTCTGGAGTTTCTTCGGTCATAAAAAAATGAGGGGAGAGAATAGTCTCCGCCATTCTCTCCCCTCACGACAGGAAAGTCACCCTAATCAGGCAACTTTCCTCAGCACCAAACAGTTAAAAGTCAAACATCGCCTCAGGCATCTGCATAAGATTGTCAGCGCCGGATAACATGGTCTGTTTGTAAGCCAGGGTGCGCGGCAACAGACGGGCAAAGTAGAATCGCGCGGTGATCAGCTTTGCCTCGTAGAAAGACTTATCGTCATCGGCTGCCGCAATCTTTTGCCGCGCCAACACTGCCATACGCGCCCAGAAATAAGCCAAGGTGACATATCCGCTGTACATCAAATAGTCCACAGCTGAGGCGCCGACCTCATCCGGGTTTTCCATGGCGGCTTCACCGATCTTCATGGACAGCCCCAGCCAATCGTCCTTGTGTGACTTGAGCACGCTGACAAACTCGGCATCATCTTCTCCCGGGTTGGCTTCACAGAATTCATCGATCATTGCGGTAAAACCCAGTAGCAATTTGCCGCCACTACCCAGAACCTTGCGGCCCATCAGATCCAGCGCCTGGATGCCGGTGGTACCCTCGTACAGCATGGAGATACGTGAATCACGCACGATTTGCTCCATACCCCACTCGCGGATAAAACCGTGGCCACCAAAAACCTGCACCCCCAGGTTGGCCGCCTCGAAACCGGCCTCGGTTACAAAGGCCTTGCCGATGGGCGTCAGCAGCGCCATCAGGTCGTCCGCCGCCTTCGCCTGCTCCTCGTTACCCTTGTCCACAATATCTCCCTGCTGGGCCAGGAAATACAACAACGCACGGGACCCTTCCGCCAGGGCCTTCTGGGTCAGCAGCATGCGGCGCACATCCGGGTGCACGATGATAGGGTCGGCGGGGCCGTCCGGGTTCTTGGGGCCGGTCAGACTGCGCATGGCCAGGCGATCCCTGGCATAGGCCAGCGCGCCCTGAAAGGACAGTTCCGCTGAAGCCAGACCCTGGATAGCGGTACCCACTCGCGCGGTATTCATAAAAGTGAACATACAGTTGAGGCCCTTGTTGGGTGGGCCGATCAGATGGCCTTTAGCCTCGTCGAAGTTCAGAACACAGGTCGCATTGCCATGGATGCCCATTTTCTTCTCGATAGAGGCACACTGCACCGCGTTGCGCTCACCGACGCTGCCGTCGTCGTTCACATTGAACTTGGGCACGATAAACAGGGAAATGCCGGCGGTGCCCTCGGGGGCATCCGGCAGGCGGGCCAACACGATATGCACAATATTCTCCACCATGTCATGGTCACCGGCACTGATAAAAATCTTGGTGCCGGTAATGGCGTAAGAGCCGTCGGCCTGTGGCTCTGCCCTGGTGCGCAGCAGGCCCAGGTCAGTACCACAATGGGCCTCAGTCAGGCACATGGTGCCGCTCCAGCTACCCGCTACCAGTTTGGTCAGGTATTTTTCTTTCTGCCCGGCATCGCCATGCTCTTCAATAGTCTTCACCGCACCGTGGCTCAGGCCGGGATACATTAACCAGGGCCAGTTGGCGGTGCCGGCCAATTCATTGATGACAATACCCAGCAGGTTGGGCATGCCCTGGCCACCCGCCTCCGGTTCCGCACTCAGGGCCGGCCAGCCATTTTCCACATACTGCTGGTAAGCCTCGGCAAAGCCCTTGGGGGTTTTCACCCCGTCTTCACTCCAGTGACAGCCCTCCTCATCGCCGGATTGGTTGAGTGGCGACAGCACCTGCTCGGCGAACTTGGCACCCTCCTCCACAATGGCATTCATGAGATCTTCAGTAGCGTCTTCGTAACCGGGTAAAGTCTGGTAGAGCTTCTCCGACTCCAACACTTCGTTCATTACAAAACTGATATCGCGCAAAGGCGCCTTGTACTCTGGCATGGTATTACCTCTCCCTGTCCTGGCCCTGAATAACGCGCTGCACGGGTGTGCAGCCAGCCATGTGTTCACTGCTTACATTTTGCAGGATTTAAGTATGATGTCAAATATCTTTTTGGTATTTGCTACTGCTGGAATCACCTTATGGACATTATAAGACTCATGCCTCACTTAAAGTTAGTAAGTGCTTAATTACCCATAAGATACTGCAAGGAAAGGAGCTTTCCTGCAGCAGCAGGGTCAAAAGGTGTCAACTGAGGTACTTCACCCAACAGTGGGGCCGGTAACAGGCGCTGCAATGTGTCCAGGTTTTCCTTGTGGCAGGCCATGTGCTCTCCCGGTTGATTGGCTACCCAGCCCGCCAGTACCAGACCGTCACGGCGAATAGCCTCGGCGGTCAGCAGAGCGTGATTAATACAACCCAGACGCATACCCACCACCAGAATAACACCCACCTGTAACTGTACAGCCAGGTCAGCCAGTGTTTCCCGGGAACTAATCGGCACGCGCCAGCCCCCCGCTCCCTCTATCAGGACAAAATCCGCGCTACCCATCATGACGCCGCGGCAGATACCCGCCAGGCGCCCGGCCTGCAGCCGCTTCCCCTGCCGCTGCGCAGCGATATGCGGCGCGATCGGAGCTTCCAGGGCTACCGGATTTACCTGGGCGTAGTCCAGGGGCTCTGTCATACAATCCAGCAACTGCAAGGCATCTTCATTATGGCCATTGTCATCACAGCCCGCCGCGACAGGCTTCACTGCGGCGGTTCGCAAGCCCGCCTCCGCAGCCGCTGCCAGCAGGGCACAGCTGATGGCAGTCTTGCCAACCCCGGTATCAGTCCCCGTCACAAACCAGGCGTTGCTCATGCTTTCTCCAATACCCCGAAAATAACATCATAGGTTGCCGGTAGCACGCCATCCTCACGCCAGGTCTCATAGGCCTGCAACATGCCCTGCATGGCACGCCGACTGGTAAGGCCCGCGGGTCGATCCCGGTTCATATTATGGGCTCCCAGGGTTTTCAGCTCAGACAGCAGATCGCGAACACGTTGGTATTCCATACGAAATAGCCCATTGTCGAGCTCCAGTTGTATGCCCGGCACCCGCCGGGCAGCGCTTGCCAGGTCAGACGCAGGTATAAAGTTATTCACATGCTGGTGAGAATCGACCGCAGCCCAGGCGGTGCGTAATTCGCACAACGTATCCGGTCCCAGTGACGTAAACACACAGCATCCGCCGGGGCGCAGCACCCGGGACAATTCAGCGAACAGGTGCTCGGGCCTGTAGCACCACTGGACAGCCAGGCTACTGAATACCAGATCGACCGAGTTGGCTGCCAGGGGCAGCGCTTCCGCATCCCCTACCAGCCAATCACCCTCACCCGCAACTCGACCGCGGGCGAATTCCACCATCCCCTGCGCCAGGTCCAACCCCAGGTACCGGGCACCGGGGTAGAGGCGTCTCAGGTCTGGGTAAAAGTAGCCGGTACCACAACCCAGGTCCAGCAATGTTGTTGGAACAATCTGTAACTGGTCCAGGCTGGTCAACAATTGTGCACCCACGTCGCGCTGCAGCTTAGCCACAGAATCGTACAGGCTGGCCGCTCGGCTAAAGGAGTCCGCAACATCCCTTTTGGCCAGTGTTTGTGTCGGGCTCGAACTTTTATTCAACAACCCGGCATCGGCGAGAAACAGCCGGATTTCCCGGGCCACGGTGTCGGGCGCATCCAACGGCGCCACATGGCTTGCGGCCGCCAGTACCTGTACCCGCGCAGATGGTGTATTGAGCAGCAAGGCGTTGAGTGACCGCTCCAGGCCAGCCGGCAGTAAACCATCATGCTCGGCCAGTAAATGTAGTTGCGGCTGGGTCAGGGCTGGCAAGCGGATCCTCTGGTCAAGCGTTGCCAGCCACTGCAGGCCGGCCAACAACTGTAAAGAGGCCCGCTCCCGACCCTGCCTGGGCAATTGGCGCAACAATCGACGGGGCTGGCGTGCGCCGGCGGTCTGTAAGCTATCGAAGCGCCGCAGGGCGCCGCCGGGGTCAGTCATCACAGCCGCACGAAACGCCGAGAACCGGGACGCGTCCATACCCGGCCAGTCCGTTGTGGCCACAAACCGCGGGTTACTGCAGAGCGTTATCACCGCCGCGACCCGTTCCGGGTGACGCGCGGCGAGTTCTACCGCCAGCTGCCCACCCAGGGACCAGCCCAGGTACACCGCTTTAGTGGGGCTGCAGTCGAGAATCGCCGCAAGCACCTGCGCCAGTTGCGGCTGCACATCCAGGTCACAACCGGGCGCACAACCCGGCAGATCCACCAGCGTGATGTTGGCCCAGGGGCGCAGCGGCGCCAATAGCGACCGCCAGATTTCCCGGTTACTGCCCCAGCCGTGCAGCAAGACCAGTTCCTGCTGTGCGCCTCCGCTGGCGGGCAAGTATTCGAAATTCAATTGCACCTCAAGCCCCCGGCCAGCACGCGCCCAAATGCTCCAACAGGCGGTCTATCTGCTCTTCGCTGTGGGCGGCGCTGAGAGTAATACGTAAGCGCGAAGTGCCCGCGGGGACGGTGGGGGGCCGGATGGCGCTGATCAGCAGGCCTCTATCCCTGAGCTGCTCGCTGAGATTCATCGCCCGCCCGGCATCACCCACCAGCAGTGGCTGGATTGCACTGGCAGATTCCATCAGCGGTAGACTCAGCTGCTGCGCGCCGCTGCGAAATCGCACAATGAGGTCTTTGAGATAGTGCCTGCGCCAGGATTCCTCGCGCAACAACTGCAGGGCAGCCAGGCTGGCTGCCGCCACCGCCGGCGGCAGTGCCGTGGTGTAAATATAATTGCGCGCCTGCTGGATCAGCCCCTCGATCAGCAACTCGCTGCCCGCCACAAAGGCGCCCGCCGTACCCAGCGCCTTACCCAGGGTGGCCATCAGAACCGGCACCGAGTCGGCATCGAGGCCCGCCGCTTCGGTGCTACCGGCGCCTCGCTCACCCATGACCCCGAAGCCGTGGGCATCATCCACCATCAACCAGGCTTGCTGCGCCGAGCAGAGGGCGGCCAGCTCCGCCAAAGGCGCGGTGTCGCCATCCATACTGAAAACACCGTCCACGACAACCAGCTTCGGGCCCCGGGCAGTTTTTAGCTTTGCCGCCAGTGCGGCGACATCATTGTGCCGGTAGCGCTGGAAACGAGCCCCGCTGTGCAAACCGCCATCGAGTAAAGAAGCGTGATTCAGCCGATCTTCGAACACATAGTCACCGCGCTGCAACAGGCTCGTCAGGATTCCGGTATTGGCCATATAACCGCTGGAAAACAACAGGGCCCGGGGCCGCCCGGTAAATTCCGCCAGGGCCTCCTCCAACTGGTGGTGGGGCGTACTGTGGCCACACACCAGGTGCGAGGCGCCGCTGCCCACGCCGTATTCAACAGCGGCGCGGCGCAGAGCCTCAATCACTTTGGGGTGGGCCGCCAACCCGAGGTAATCGTTACTGCAGAAATTCAGGTATTGCCGCCCCGCCAGCTGGATAAGCGGCCCCTGGGCGGATTCCAGGGTCAGGCGATAGCGATAAAGCCCTTCGCGGTCGCGCCGGGCCAGAACTTCACTCAGGCGCTCAGAAAATGCCTCCATGACACCGGGCTAGCCAGCTAGCCGGCGGCTGTCGCGTCGTAGAATTGTGGGCTGGGGGCTTGTGGTGCGCGCTCCACCTGCCGCTGCTCCGGCTCGATCCCCAGGCGTGCGAACAGCGCCATATCGCTGTTGGCGCGAGGGTTGGGCGTGGTCAACAGTTTTTCACCATAGAAGATGGAGTTGGCGCCGGCAAAGTAGGCCAGGGCATGCATTTGCTCGTTCATCTCTTCCCTGCCCGCGGACAGGCGCACATGGGATGCAGGCATCATGATGCGGGCCACGGCTATGGTGCGGATAAACTCGAAAGGATCCAGGTCTTCCTCTCCTTCCAGCGGTGTGCCCTCAACGCGCACCAACATATTAATGGGTACACTCTCGGGGTGGTGCGGCAGATTGGCCAACTGCTGCAGCAAACCTGCACGGTCGGCCTGCTGCTCGCCCATGCCCACGATACCGCCGCTGCAGACTTTCATCCCTGCGTCGCGCACGTGGTCCAGGGTCTCCAGCCGGTCCTGGTAGGTACGGGTGGTGATGATGTCGCCGTAGTATTCCGGTGAGGTGTCAAGATTGTGGTTATAATAATCCAGCCCCGCTTCAGCCAACTCACCAGCCTGTTCTTGCGTCAGCATGCCCAGGGTCATGCAGCTCTCCAGGCCCAGTTCGCGCACACCCTTGACCATATCGACCACATGGGGCATATCCCGCGGCTTGGGACAGCGCCAGGCAGCGCCCATGCAAAAGCGCGTGGCGCCAGTGGCCGCCGCCGCCCTGGCCTGCTCCAGAACCTTTTCCACTTCCATCAGCTTTTCAGCCTCCAGCCCCGTGTCGTAGCGGGTGCTCTGGGGACAGTAGGCACAGTCTTCAGGGCAGGCGCCGGTTTTGATGGAAAGTAATGTGCTTACCTGCACCTGATTCGGGTCAAAATACCTGCGATGCAGACTCTGGGCCTCAAACAACAAATCGTTGAAGGGCAGGGCAAACAACGCCACCACTTCTTCACGGGACCAGTTGTGGCGAATTTCATCCTGTTGCGACGTGGAGTCCGACTGTCTGGCTGCGATTGCTGAGCACATAATAAACCCGGGTAATGGTCAAAAATAGGAAGGTCCATATGATACCGTCACACCCATACCTGTCAACCTTGAAGCACAATTATGGTTAACAGTATTGCGGGTGCCCTGCTTGCCGGTTTATTCCCGAACTACTGCGTCCTGTGTGGGCTGCGCAGCAACCGCAGCATTGCACTGTGCCCGGATTGCCAGGGAGAACTACAGCCCAACCACAGTTGTTGCCACCGCTGCGCCCTCCCGTTGCCCCAGGCTACAGATACCCGTGCGCCGCGGCTCTGCGGCAAATGCCAACATTCGCCGCCGCCCTTTCACCGGGTGATCGCACCCTGGATTTACAACGAACAGCTGGCTTACATCATTCAGCGCTGGAAATACGGGGGCGAAAGGCGGCTGACTCCCTTGCTTGGCTCCCTGTGGCTACAGCAGGTGGGACGCCTCAGCCCGGTGGATCTGTTGCTGCCGGTACCGCTGCACTGGCGTCGGTTATGGCAGCGGGGCTTCAACCAGTCAGATCTACTTTGTCGTCAGCTACGTTGCGCCCATCCCGCATTAACGGGCGCCGTGTTGGAAAACCGGCTGGTTCGTCGCCACCGGGCAACAGCAGCGCAATCAGGCAGTAACGCCTCTCAACGAGCCCGCAATCTCAGGGGCGCCTTTACAGCCCGCCGCCCCTGTGACAACCTGAGGATCGCCATTGTGGACGATGTTTTAACCACCGGAGCCACGGCCTCCGCCGTAGCCAGTGTGTTACAGGCTGCCGGGGCAAGCCATATTGAAGTATGGTGCCTGGCGCGTACACCCGCTTCAGCTGAGTGAAACCCAAGAAAACTTATGCGTTGCACTGCACTGCTATTATTACTGGCTGTCAGCCCCCTGTGGGCCAGGGAGCCTATTCGCGTGGCGGTGGCGGCCAATTTCAAGCAAACGCTGCAGCAAATCAGCACTCAGTTCGAGGCCCAAACCGGGCAGCAGGTGACACTGAGCAGTGCCTCCACCGGCGTGCTCTACAGCCAGATTGTACACGGCGCACCTTTCGATCTGTTTTTTGCCGCAGACCGGGAGACCCCCGAAAAACTTGCGGCTTTGGGGTCAACCGTCTCCGACACATTCTGCTATGCCAGAGGCGTTCTGGTATTGGCCGGGGGGGATGGCGCTCTGGAGCAACTGGCCAACCCACAGCGCAGCCTGGCGATCGCCAACCCGGTTACCGCGCCCTACGGTAAGGCCGCCATGCAAGTCCTGGCCAGGCGGGAATTCCAGCCGGGCAACGCCCGCAAACTGGTACGGGGCAACAATATAGTACAGGCCTACCAGTTCTGGTACAGCGGTGCGGTGGACCTTGCACTGGTGCCCCGCGCACTGGCGCCCGATACCGCCACGCCGGTACCCCGGGACTGGTATCAGCCGCTGGAGCAGCACGCCGTGGTCCTGACGCACAACAGCACGGTGGATGCCTATCTGGATTGGATCAGAAGTGATACCGTGCGCTCACTGATAACCGAAGCCGGCTACGAACCTTGCCCCTGAACACCTTGCTTCTGAATAACGCTGAGCTGGATGCGATCTACATTACCATCGCCCTGGCCTCTATTACCACCGTCCTGTTGCTGATCATCGGTACACCGCTGGCCTGGTGGTTGTCCAGGCAGCGCGGCAACCTTTCCGCCCTGGCCGAAGCGCTGGTGGCCATGCCCCTGATCCTGCCGCCCACCGTCCTGGGCTTCTATCTGCTGCTGTTATTTGCGCCCGACACGGGGTTGGGCCAGCTGTGGCAACAACTGACCGGAACACAACTGGCGTTTAGTTTCAGCGCGCTGGTGATTGGCTCCGTTATTTATTCACTGCCTTTCGTGGTACAGCCACTGCAATCCGCCTTCACGCGGGTGCCTGTGGGCTTGCTACAGGCCGCCGCCACCCTCGGCTCCAGCCCGCTGGACCAGTTCCGCTCTGTGGTCCTGCCGTTAACCCGACGCAGCTTTGTTACCGCCGCCAGCCTTGGTTTTGCCCACACGGTGGGCGAATTCGGCGTGGTGCTGATGATCGGCGGCAACATACCCGGGGAAACCCAGGTGCTGTCCATCGCTTTGTACGACTATGTAGAATCCCTGCAATTCGACCAGGCGCATAGACTGGCGGGGGCCCTGGTGGCATTTTCCCTGATTCTGCTGTTTTTCCTGTATCGCAGCGACCGGCAGAGCAGGTTGCAGGTGCACGCATGAGTAGCCTCAAACTGAGTATCGTGTATCCCGGCGACCAGGGCTTCGAGCTGCGCCTGGATTGCGAGCTTCCCGCTCGCGGCATTACCGCTGTGTATGGTCCCAGTGGCAGTGGCAAGAGCACCCTGCTGGACTGTATCGCGGGACTCAGGCGGCCGAATCCGGGCAGCATCCTGCGCTTTCGCGACGAGACCTGGCAGGACATGCGGCAGTTTACAGCACCCTGGGAACGCCGCATTGGCTACGTATTCCAGGACGCTCGCCTGTTTCCACACCTCAACGTACAACAAAACCTGGATTATGCCATGACACGCCGCTCACAACCTGGCGATATCAGCCTCGACAAGGTGGTCAAATGGCTGGAGCTCACAGACCTGCTCACACGCACCCCCGGCGGCCTGTCCGCCGGGCAAAAACAACGCGTGGCGATCGGCCGGGCCCTGCTCTGCGCGCCGCGCCTTTTGCTACTGGACGAACCGCTGGCCAACCTGGACCACGCCGCAAGCCAGCAGTGCCTGGGGTACCTGCAGCGGCTGGGTGCAGAGCTGGACCTGCCCATGCTGTACGTGAGTCACGATATTGAAGAGGTCAGCCAACTGGCGGATTATCTGGTACTGATGGATCAGGGGCAACTAGTGGACAAGGGCCCGCTGCTGGAGCTGTGCAGCCGGCTGGATACGCGCCTGTCGCACGAAGAGCAGGCCGCCGCCATCACCGTGGCGACCATTGCGCGGCACGACACAAAGTACGGCTTGACCGAGCTGAATCTCGAAGGCCAGCCCCTGTTCGTTAGCCACTTGCCCCATGTGCCCGGCCAACGCCGTCGTGTGCGTATTCCCGCCCGGGATGTCAGTGTTTGCCGGCAGCGCCCCCGGGACAGCAGCATATTGAATATCCTGCCCGTCACGCTCAGTGAACTGGAAGCCAGTGATTACAAAACCAGCGATTACAAGAAGAGTGGCGATGCGCGGATCCTGTTGCGCCTGTCACTGGGTTCGCAATACCTGCTGGCACGCATCACCCGCAAATCAGCGGCCGAGCTACAGCTAAAGGTCGGCGACCAGCTGTTCGCCCAGATAAAAAGTGCCGCGCTGCTTATGGAGGCGGCAGACCAGCCATGAATACTCATCCCTACGACCGCCTCACCCCGGATATGGTCATCGATGCCGTGGAATCCGCTGGCTACCTCAGCGACGCCCGCTTACTGGCCCTTAACAGCTACGAGAACCGGGTCTATCAGGTCGGAATAGAAGACAGCGTCCCGCTGATAGCGAAGTTTTACCGGCCGGAGCGCTGGAGCGAGGCACAGATCCTGGAGGAGCACAGCTTCAGCCTGGAGCTACAGGACGCCGAGATCTCTGTGGTCGCGCCCCTGGTAGACGACACTGGCAATAGCCTGCACAGCTACCAGGGCTTTCAGTTCGCCCTGTTCCCGCGTCGCGGTGGCCATCCCCCGGAACTGGATAATCTGGATAACATGCTGGTTCTGGGCAGGACCGTGGGCCGTATCCACGCGGTGGGTCGTACCGGGCACTTTGCCGAGCGGGTGCAGATATCCGTGGATCACATGCTGACCAGGAACCGTGAGTTTCTACTCAATGGCTTCATCCCACAGGCGTTGATTCCGGCCTACGAGACTCTCACCGCCGACCTCCAGCAGTCCGTCTCAACCATTTACGCTGAAGTACAGCCCGGTGACCTCATTCGCGTCCACGGGGACTGTCACATCGGCAATATCCTGTGGCGCGATGACACGGCCCATTTTGTGGACCTCGATGACTGTTGCACGGCCCCTGCGGTGCAGGACCTGTGGATGTTCCTCAATGGTGAACGTCACGATCGTCAGCTCCAGTTATCGGAACTGGTCGAGGGTTACTCTGAATTCTGTAACTTCGACCCGCGCCAGATACGCTGGATAGAAGCCCTGCGCACCATGCGCCTGATACACTACGCTGGCTGGCTGGCCCGACGTTGGGAAGATCCCGCCTTTCCCCGCAGCTTTACCTGGTTCAATACCGAGCGCTACTGGGCGGATCATATTCTCGAATTGCGCGAGCAGATGTCTGCTATGCAGGAGGAGCCGCTGCAGTTGTTGTAGTTGTAGGGTCAGGTCTCCATCCCTTTCAGGAAGAGCGTGAACCAGGATAGATCACGGACCAAAGCCAGTGCCACAAACTGTTCCCCGCAAGTACTTCCTGTTCGATCGCTGCAAAAAAAAGCTCCAACTCCGCCGGGTCAGAAAAATAATCCATCCGGGTGGTAAAGCCTCGCTGCGGGTCAAGTTCCTTGACCACCTTCGCCGGGCTGCCCGCGACGACCACATTGGGGGGGACATCCCTGGTCACCACCGCCCGCGCCGCTACCACACTGTTCTCGCCAATAGTGACACCCTTGAGCACCGTAGAATGATCTCCCAACCAGACGTTGTCGCCAATACGTACCGGCATGGGGCGTTCATCGCGCACGGTTCGATCGTAGATTGTGTGCCAATCCGAGTCAGTGACATAAGCGCCATTGGCCAGCATTACGCCGTTGCCCAGTATAATCTCGTCGCTGGCGCTGAGCCTTGAACCGGGACTCATCAGGACGCAGTCACCTATGTCTATGCTGCCCTGGCCCTCGGCTCGCCCCCAGACCCCCACCTCAACCCGACTGCCCGGTTCGCCGATCGCGGTAAAGCACCGGCCAATATGGATATTGTTCCCCGAAATATGCACATACCAGGGCTTCATCACCGTATGGTAAGGCCCCAGGCTAGCGCACTCCGGGCGCAAATAGTATTCCGTGTACCAGTACCTGAGCTTCAGGTAGCATTTTTTCACCCAGTAGGGCCGCAGGTCTTCACGCATCGAACAAGCTTCTCTTCTTTAGTGGATATGGCATATGATCGCAGCGGTTGTGACCAACATCAAATCCGCTACAGATAATGGCGCGGTCTCGAAGGAATCCAACACCCTTGCAAGCCAATTCCCGGAAAGTCAGCAGCAATCAATCCCACCCGCACCCCCGGCTGACTGAGGTCGTGCGCAGGCACCTGACGACGACTTTTCGCAAGCCGGCAGCACCGCACAATCTCGCAGCATTCAGCCGTTTGATGGAGCGGCTCGATGCAGCGCCACTCCCCCTGGTGCTGGACTCATTTTGTGGCACCGGCCACAGCACCGCGACCCTGGCCCAGCGGCACCCGGGTCATCTGGTAGTGGGGATAGACAAATCCTCAGAGCGTCTGGGCAAGCACCCGGCAAGTAGTGCCGATAACTGTATGCTGCTACAGGCAGACTGCGAGGACATCTGGCAGTTACTGCTGCAAGAGGGCCTGACTGTGGATTACCACTACCTGCTGTACCCCAATCCCTGGCCCAAGGCCAGGCACCTGCAGCGTCGTATCCACGGGCATGCCAGTTTTGCATGGTTGTTACGGCTGGGGGGACACATTGAACTGCGCTCCAACTGGCAGGTCTATGTAGAGGAGTTTGGTTTATCCACACAGCTGGCTGGTTATCGTGGACGGGTTGCCAGGGTGCCGGAAGGGCCTGGATTAACCCTGTTTGAACAAAAATACCGGAACAGCGGCCATGAGTTATGGGCATTCACAACGAATGTCTGCCGTGACGAGGTAGGCATTATAGGCTAAAGTGCCGGGTCAATATTGAGGTACGTTCATGTCCCCGACAAACAATGATCCCATATGGAAGCGGATTCGCGAGGAAGCCGCACGGCATGCCAGCGACGAGCCGATTCTGGCCAGCTTTCTACGCGCCACCATCCTCAACCACTCCAGACTGGAACTGGCCCTGAGTTTTCACCTGGCCAGCCAGTTGGACAGCCCCACGGCTTCCTCCCTGCTACTGCGCGAGGTGATGCTGGAGGCAATGGATAGCGATGCATCGATTCGCGAGGCGGTACGTGCGGACCTGCAAGCCGTGGAAGACAGGGATTCCGCCTGCCACGAGCTCTATATCCCCTTTCTGTACTTCAAGGGCTTTCATGCGTTGCAGACCCAGCGCGTGGCCCACTGGCTGTGGAATAACGGGCGGGAATCCCTCGCACTGTTCTTCCAGAACCGTATGTCCGCCGAGTTCAGCGTGGACATACACCCCGCAGCGCGTATGGGTAAGGGTATTATGCTGGACCATGCCACCGGCCTGGTCATTGGTGAAACCGCCGTGGTGGGCAATAATGTCTCCATCCTGCAGGCAGTGACTCTGGGTGGCACCGGCAAGGACGAGGGCGACCGTCACCCGAAAATCTGCGATGGCGTGCTAATCAGCGCCGGCGCCAAGATCCTGGGTAATATTTGCGTGGGTCAGGGCGCCAAGGTCGGCGCCAACAGTGTTCTGCTGGAAAATGTCCCGGCTCATACCACCGTTGCCGGTGTGCCGGCCAAAATTGTCGGCCGCCCCGCCTCTGACCAGCCCGCGCTGGAGATGGAGCACGACTTCTGCTGCGATGAGGCGGTTACCAAGACTGGCAACTAGTGTACCTCGTCACTCATAATGCAGTGACCTACCCACCATAGCCGACACCTGCCTGACATCCCAGGTATATAACGCCCGGCGTTTCAATGTGGAGATAGGGGCGTACAAAAATATCCTGCAGGTGTGGGAACGTTGTAATACACTGCAAACCTTCACGAAGGCGCCGATGTGCAACCCGATGCGCCTGAAACCACCTGAACAGGATTAGACATGACGATAATCAGCGAATTTATGCAACACAACCACCGACAATGTGACGAATTGTACGCGGCGGCGGAGGAGGCTGTCGCCAGCCAGGATTGGGATGCTGCAACGGGGAGTTGGCAGGCATTTACCAGTGAACTGAATACGCATATCACGGAGCGGGAGGAGGGGCTGCTGTTCCCCGCCCTTGAGGCGGCCAACGGCCCCCCGGGACCGATCGCGGTGATGCGTGGGGAACATGAGCAAATGCGGGCGCTGGTTGCGCAAATAGATGAGGCCCTGGCGGCGCAAGACCAGCAACGTTTTCTCGGTCTGGGGGAAACCCTGATGATGCTGACGCAGCAGCACAACATGAAAGAAGAGAATATTCTCTATCCGATCATGGATCAGTGTATTGCCAGCGAGGTGGAAAATTTACATTAATCCTGATGCTGATCGAAACCACGCTGGATGCCAGGGACATGGCGCCCCCGGAGCCCTTTGACAGGGCCACGGCGATCCTGCGGCAGCTGCAGCCCGGGCAGTACCTGAGGATGCTACACAGACGTGTCCCCTATCCGCTATTTGAATTTTGCCGAGGGATGTCACTGGCCTACAGGGTGAACGAAGATGCAGCAGCGAACTGCGAGATTATTATTTACTTTCCCGCGGATGAGCGAACCCTCAGGCAGGAGCGTGTTCTATGAGGATGAAAGGCCTCTCCCTGGAAACGATTCCACCTATCCATATACCCTTTCGATTTTTTAATACCGCACCCTGGATGGGGGTGTTGGCGGCGCTGGTGTTGCTGTTCGGTACCGGTCAGCCCTACGGCTCGCAGTGGAGTCCCGAACTGTTGGCAGCCACCCACCTGCTGACCCTCGGTTTTATGGCCATGGTGATGCTGGGTGCGATGTTTCAATTGGTGCCTGTGATCAGCGGCCGGACGATTCCCGGAGGTACGGTAGTCGCGACTCTGGTGCATATGCTGTTGCTGATCGGTGTGTTGTTGCTGGTCGCGGGTTTTTACTGGCAGGCTTACTGGTTGTTTGCCTGGGCGCTGCCGGTGCTTTTGGGGGCTTTTGCTGTCTTTCTACTGGCTCTGGGGTCACTGCTATTACGGCGGATTGGCGGCGGAGATGCCATCTATAGTATTCGATTTGCCGCCCTGTCCCTGCTGATAACCATTGGCCTGGGAGCGTTGCGCTCGGCAAATTATGCTGGGCTGCTGGAGCCGCTGACACTGGCCAATATCGCCAATATTCACCTGGCCTGGGGCCTGGCGGGTTGGGTGCTGTTACTGGTGATGGGTGCAAGTTACCAGGTGATACCGATGTTCCATGTTACTCCCAGCTATCCCTCACTGCTGGCTCGTGCCTTACCTACGGTGGTGTTGCTGTCGCTGCTGTTGCTCACACTTATAGACCACACTGTGGTGCAGGCACTGGCGGTAGTTGCCCTGTGCACTACGGCTATCGTTTACGCGGTATACACCATCCGTTTGTTAAATCAGCGCAAGCGCAAAATCCCCGATATCACAGCCAGGTTCTGGCGTCTGTCGTTGACCTGCCTGATGGTGTCGGCACTGTTACTACTCGGCTTCTATTTTGCGGGTCACCTGCTCTCTTCTGTTGAATTACAGCAGATGGCGCCTATTATCATCGGAATTCTCATGATCTACGGCTTTGCGGGTTCGGTTATTATGGGCATGTTGCAAAAAATTGTACCCTTTCTGAGCTATCTGCATTTGCAACGCCGCTGCATGTCCAGTTTCGAACTGCTCAAAACGCTGCCTCACATGGGGGAGATTATTCCTGAGTCCCGCTCCCGCTGGCAGTTTCGATTACATTGGTCGGTGTTGCTGGTGTTACTTGCAGCGGCAATAACTGGCTTTTTACCGAGTTTGCGGCACTGCTGCTGGCGGCAGATTTTGCCTGGCTGGGCTTCACCCTGGCCAGTGCTACCCGCCTCTACCACAGTACCGCTACACGTATAGCTTTGTCGCTGTAGTTGTTTTAGTCTGAAGTTCCTTTAAGAATTCCCCGCAATAGACAGCCGGTGAGCATTGTGCATCATCCTAGAAACCACAGTTGGATCATTTGGTCCAGGGTGGCATCTGCCAGGGTTGTTGTCACCGATGGCGGCATACTATTCATCGGTGGGTAATTGGCTGTGGTAGCCTCAACAAGATGTTCTATATCACCTTGCACTTATCTCGATCACCAAACTTGCAATCTTTATAGGAACCTTCAGAACCATATCGAATATGTGCATGACACAAGCTGTCCTGCAGGAGCCACCCGCCATTGTCGTCTGTATATGAATCTTGCGGCATTTCCACATCATTACCGGCATAACATTCATAGATCGTAACGCTTGCTGGTTGCACATCATTGTCACGTAAATGGTTGCATACACTACAAAACGTGTCCCCAAACCAATCTTTGGTCAACTCATCAGAACCTTCAATCACCTGGTATTTGGCATGGTATGTATATGGTATGTCCTCGTTGTATTTTGATCCAAATAACCGTTCGTACAATTTCATATAATTTCTCCACCAGCAAGGCGCATAGCTAACCCTATATCCATAAACAAATCAATAGATACATCGCGTATTGTTGAGTAGTAGCTAAACTGCCCTGCACTGACAAATTGGGAGCCCAATGCCTGGATCTGCTGTGAATAATTAGCCGCTGCTTCAGGAGAGGATTTTCAGCAATGATGGCTCGGATTCTACCTGGTCGAAGCAGTTTCGCCAGTAAAGTGAGCAGGTGGAAAATCAGGAAAATGACATCTCTCATGCTGCCCGAGGGTAATATCTGTCAATGAGCAAAACAATAGTTAAGTCTTTGATACTATTGGTGAATTAGAAATTCACCAGGCACAACCAAAATTTGATTCAATTTAAGTGGATATCTGCAGGCAAGCTTGATCCGCTTCAGAGCCAGAAAAGCTTTTCCACACAATGGGATGGCTGCGAGCCAGTGGTGCATTATTCGATACAAAGTGCGTGTTAAATTTAAGTGCAAGTCAACAAGCATGCTGTAAAG
>QNFS01000024.1 GCA_003646415.1 Gammaproteobacteria bacterium | reverse complement strand
CACCTCCCCAGGCGATGCCAGTCTCGCTCGATAAGCAACTCACCACAATTATGACACCAGGTACTGGAACCCTCAGGGTCGCGAACATTGCCGGTATAGGCATAGCGTACACCGTTGGACCGGGCGATTTCACGCGCGCGAGATAGGGTGGAGGCCGGTGTACGCTCTATGTCCCGCATCTTCCAGTCCGGATGGAATGCGCTGAAATGCATGGGTACATCCGGCCCCAGGTGCTGCACCACCCATCGGGTCATGGCATCCAACTCCCCGGGGGAGTCGTTTTCACCGGGAATAAGCAGGGTGGTCAACTCCAGCCAGGTATCCGTCTCATGCTTGATGTATTGCAGTGTCTCCAGTATCGGGGCCAGGTGGGCACCGCATATCTTATAGTAAAAACGGTCGGTAAACGCCTTCAGGTCCACATTGACCGCATCCACCGCCTTGAAAAACTCGACACGGGGTTCGGGATCGATATAGCCGGCTGTGACGGCGACGGTCTTGATATCGTGCTCACGGCAGGCCGCCGCCACATCCACCGCGTACTCCATAAAAATAATGGGGTCGTTATAGGTAAAGGCTATGCTACGACAATCCATTTCCAACGCTGCCTGCGCCAGTTGCCGCGGGCTGGCGCGATCCGCCATGCTGTCCATTTCCCGGGATTTGGTGGTATCCCAGTTCTGACAGAACTTGCAGGCCAGGTTACAACCCGCCGTGCCGAAGGACAATACACCACTGCCGGGATAGAAATGGTACAAGGGTTTTTTCTCGATCGGGTCTACGCAAAAACCACTGGAGCGACCGTAGCTGACCAGCTTGACCTCATCTTCAAGTCGCTGGCGCACATAACACAGGCCACGCTGACCCTCCTGCAGACGACAGTGCCGCGGGCACAGGTCACACTGCAACTGTCCATCATCAAGTTGGTGCCAGTAACGCGTTGAGACTATTGTTTCATCCATACCTTGTAATTTTGGGGCACATACCCATATTTCAACTATGGTTATATTAATATCGACAGAGATAGCACAGGTAGTTCCATGACAATTCGCCAGGCAGCAGTGGCGGGCTCATTCTACGAGGCTGACGCCAGCCATTTGCAACAGCGTATCCTATCACTGATGAGCGGCGCGCATAGCAATACGCCCTACTCTGTACAGGCACTGATCGTACCTCATGCGGGATACGTTTACTCGGGAGCCACCGCCGCCGAGGCCTATCGCACTGTTGCGCCACTGGCCGACAGGATAGAGCGGGTTGTTTTGTTCGGCCCCGCCCACCGGGTCGCCCTGCAGGGTATGGCGGTACCCTCAGTGGACGCATTTGCGACACCACTGGGAGACGTACCACTGGACCGGGAGAGCATCGCACGCGTCGCCGCTATGCCCGGCGTCTGTGTGTCAGATGAAGCACATCGGGAAGAACACAGCCTGGAAGTGCAGCTGCCGTTTTTGCAAACAGTGCTCAAGCACTTCTCGCTGGTACCCGTCGTGGTCGGGCACTGCGCTCCCCGGACGGTAGCGTCGGTTATGGATGCCCTGTGGGGCGGCCCGGAAACCCTGCTGGTGATAAGCACCGACCTGTCTCACTTCCACACCTATGATGATGCGACACAACTGGACACCCTCACCTGTGAGCGTCTACAAGCAAAAGACAGCTCCCTGTGCGGACAGGACGCATGCGGAGCCTACGCCCTGAACGGTCTGATGAGTACCGGGCATTGCCAGTCCCTGCAGGTGGAACTGGTGGACAGGTGTAACTCTGGTGATACCGCAGGCAGTAAAGACCGGGTGGTGGGCTATGGCGCCTTCGTTCTCCATTAAACTGCGCGGTACCGAGCGCGAACAGCTGCTGCAAATTGCACGGCAATCCATCCGCAACGGCCTGTATGGGGGTGATGCGCTGGAGGTTGCCCTGCATGAACTGACTGATGCACTCACTGCACGCCTGGGCGTATTCGTCACACTGATGCAACAGGACAATCTGCGCGGATGCATAGGTTCCATGCAGTCCAATGAGCCCCTGGCCCAATCTGTTGCCGAGTCCGCCCACGGCGCGGCCTTTCGCGATCCACGCTTCCCACAATTGGCAGAGCATGAACTGGATCAGGTATGTATTGAAATATCCATACTGTCCCCCATGGAACCATTGACCAGCCCCGACCGTAGTGATCTGTTAGCCACATTACGGCCCGATGTGGACGGATTGCTATTACAGGACCAGCACTACCAATCGACCTTCCTGCCCAAGGTGTGGGAGCAACTGCCGGATCCTGAGGAATTCCTCAATCACCTGCTGATGAAGGCGGGCTTGCCCACCGATCACTGGTCCACAACAATACAGTTCTTTCGCTACCACACGGTTTCATTTCAAGAAGGAAAGGACCTGGGCGACAGGGTCTGGGTTGTCACATAAACCTGGCTCGAATGATTCTGACAAGGGCGAAAGGGTAAGCCACATGCCCCGCACATTCTCCGCATCGACATGCTCCACTATAATGTTGCGCCGTTTTTCCACAGGCGACGCCGTCGCTTCGTTGTAACCGTTATTTTCTGCACGCCACTGGGCATTTAGCATAGTTTCTTCCCCGAATTAGCAGCCACAGCTAGATGTCGCTTGTCTAAAGCCAACCCGTGAATGATAATCTGCTTCCTATTTAATCGGGAGTAGCAAATGTCCAGCAATCCAGCATCAATCCTGCAATTTCTCTTGGGCGGTGTCTTCGCGCTCTCCCTCGCACTGGTTCTGTCGGGTTGTGGCGGTTCCTCCGAAATCACCCACAGTTATGTGGACCCGGAGCTCAAAAAGCTCGACCTGGAAGGTGTACTGGTCGTGGCGGTAACCAAAAAACAGTCATCCCGCATGAAGTTTGAAGACGCGTTTACCAAAGCGCTCAGCCGCCACGGTGTACGCGCCCAGGCCAGCCATACTCTGGTACCGCAGCAAAAAGCGTCCTCCGAAGAGATCATTGCCGCCGCCGAGAGCGCCGACCTGGACACCGTCCTTGTCACGCGCTACATAGGGGAGTCATCAGAGGAGGTCTACCACCCCGGCACTGTTTACTATGGGGTTACGCCGGCTTATGGTAGCGGCTATTACGGTGGATTCGGGGGCTACTACGCCCATGCTTATGAGGTGGCCTACCAACAGCCGGTATGGACCAATAACATCACCCATTCGTTGATTTCCGACCTTTACGCCACGCAGAGCAAGGAACACCTGTGGCAGGCCGTCTCGGAAACGCTACAGGCGGGGAGTAATGAGAAAACACGGGACGATGCCATCAAAGGCCTGATCGGAAACCTTAAAGACCAGGGCCTGTTGCACTAATTACTCCCCGGGATAGCCAAGGCCTCGCAGGGCTTCAGTAATTTCGTCCAGGACTACCGGATCTTCAATAGTCGCCGGCATCTTCCAGGATTCGCCGTCGGCGATTCTGTGCATGGTGCCGCGCAATATCTTGCCGGAACGGGTTTTCGGTAGACGTTCGACCACGGCACAGAGCTTGAAAGCCGCTACCGGGCCAATCCTGTCCCGCATATGCTGTATGGCGTCCGCGACGATCTCAGCGGAATCCCTGGTGACACCGGCATTGAGCACCAGCAGGCCCAGGGGCAGTTGCCCCTTCATTGGGTCCGCCACGCCGATGACCGCGCATTCCGCCACATCGTCATGGTCCGCCAGCACTTCCTCCATGGCGCCTGTGGACAAACGGTGACCGGCGACATTGATGACATCGTCAGTACGCGCCATGACAAAGACATAACCGTTTTCGTCGATGTAGCCCGCATCACCGGTTTCATAGTAGCCGGGGAACTTGCTGAAGTAGGATTCGATAAAGCGCTCCTGGGCATTCCACAAGGTGGTAAAGTTGCCGGGAGGCAGGGGGTTCTTGATCACCAGCACACCAATATCCCCCGCCGCCACGGGCTTACCCTTTGCATCCAGTGCATGCACATCATAACCCGGCACTGCCCTGGCCGGAGAACCGGGCACGATGGGCAACAGTTCTATCCCAAGGCAGTTCGAGCAAATGGGCCAGCCGGTCTCTGTTTGCCACCAGTGGTCAATCACCGGCACCTGTAACTTCTCCTGCGCCCACTCCAGCGTATGGGGGTCACAGCGTTCGCCCGCCAGGAACAGGGCCTGCAACCCTGAAAGATCGTACTTCGCCAGGTATTCCCCCCGGGGATCCTCCCTCTTGATGGCGCGGAATGCGGTCGGTGCGGTAAACATCACCTTGACCTTGTGCTCTTCGATCACCCGCCAGAAGGCGCCGGGGTCTGGCGTACCCACCGGTTTGCCCTCGTAAATCACTGTGGTGTTGCCGGCAAACAGGGGACCATAGACAATATAGGAATGCCCCACCACCCAGCCTACGTCCGAGGCGGCCCAGTACACATCACCGGGCTCCACGTTGTAGATATTTTTCATACTCCACTTGAGCGCAACGATGTGACCACCCGTGTCGCGTACACGCCCTTGGGCTGACCGGTAGTGCCGGACGTGTAGAGGATATACAGGGGATCATTGGCATTGACCGGCACACAATCGGCTGGCTCCGCACTGGCCATGGCCTGCGCCCAGTCCAGGTCCCGCCCCCGGACCATGGTCGCATCCTGCAGCGGCCGGTGCAGAATGATGCAACTGTCGGGCTTGTGCTGCGCCAGCTCAATCGCGCCGTCAAGCAGTGGCTTGTAAGCCACCACCCGGGAAGGTTCCACCCCACAGGTGGCTGACACAATAACTCTGGGCGTTGCATCGTCTATACGCACGGCCAACTCATTACTGGCAAAACCACCAAATACCACGGAATGTATGGCGCCCAGGCGGGCACAGGCCAGCATGGCGATCAGGGCCTCCGGCACCATGGGCATATACACCAACACACGATCGCCTTTGGTCACGCCCTGGGCCGCCAGCACGCCGGCAAAGCGAGCAACCTCGGACAGAAGCTGCGCGTAGGTGTACTGGCGTTTGGTATCGGTTACCGGGCTGTCATAAATGACAGCCGTTTGCTCTCCCCTGCCCTGCTCCACATGGATATCCAGCGCGTTGTAACAGGTGTTGGTGACGCCGTCGGGAAACCAGCGGTAGAAAGGCGGGTTGCTGCTATCGAGAACCGTGGTCGGCGCTTGATACCAGTGAATGTCCTGCGCGGCCTGTCGCCACAGTTCAATGTTATTCATATGCGGTTTCCTTGATAGAAATTATCCCCTGAAACTAACGCCATGGCGGACCAGTGGCGTGGCCTCCACACCGCGGCGGGTATACATGTCGAAAGACCAGGTGAGACCGAGCTTGTCCACAGTATCGCGATTGATCTGGTCCAGTTTGGAGTAGCGTTGCTCTCCCACATCGTGACCGTGCAGGCGCCAGCCGACATCAGATAACCGTACCGGCGCCACAACCTGCGCCGATTCCGGATTTTTTTCGCTGCACCCGCTCACCATCACAGCGGACATAACCACGGCAAAGACAATGTTTAATCTCAATTTCATTATCATTTCCTCGATACCGGGATTCCTGTTGTAAACTATACGCGGTCCCCAAGTTACAGCTGACCGGGGTCAGGCAACGGCTACTCCCATAGAGATCCCTGAACAGCACTAACGTGAGAGATGATTCCAGTACTTCTCCCGCAGATCCAGCTTGCGAAGTTTGCCTGTTGCGGTCATCGGCATTTCATCAATGACGATCACATCGTCGGGTGTCCACCATTTGGCGATCTTGCCACTGAGATGATCCAGCATGTCCTGCTTCTGAAGTGACGCCCCCTCCTTCAGGGTCAGCACCAGCAGGGGTCGTTCGTCCCACTTCTCATGGTAAGCGGCGATGACGGCCGCCATGCTAACGGCGGGATGACCGCTAGCGATATCCTCGATATCTATCGAGCTGATCCACTCGCCGCCGGATTTGATCACGTCCTTGGAACGGTCGGTTATCTTCATATAGCCGTACTGATCGATGTGACCGACATCGCCGGTGGGGAAAAAGCCCTCGCCATCCAGTTGATCTCCACCATCACCATGCAGATAACCACGGGTGATCCAGGGTCCTTTTACCCAGATGTCCCCCGAAGTTTCACCATCGTGTGGCGCTCGAGAGCCGTCCTCCAGCACAATCTTCATCTGGACGCCCCAGGGCAGCCTGCCCTGTTTCAGCAATTGCACATCCCGTTGCTCCTGGGGGAACGCCGCGACCTGGCGATTTGGCCTGCCGATGGTACCCAGGGGGCTGGTCTCGGTCATGCCCCAGATCTGCACCGCATCGACGCCCTTGTCACGCATACGGTCGCGGACACTGGTCGGCAAGGCAGTGCCGCCAATCAACAGGCACCGCAGCACACCCAGATCCAGACCGTGCTTTTCCGCGCACTCCAAAACCATGGTCCAGATAGTGGGTACGCCGCAACCGGTGGTAACGCCTTCTTCACGTATGAGTTGCAGCAGATGTTCGCCATCCAGATGACGCCCGGGCAGCACAAACTTGCTGCCCACCATGCAGGCGGCATAAGGCAGGCCCCAGCTCTGCGCGTGATATAACGGCGCGGCCGGCAACACGCAGTCCAGTGCGGACAGGGACAGGTTATCAGGTTGGGCGATGGCCATGGAATGCAGCACGGTGGAGCGATGCGAGTACAGCACGCCCTTGGGGTTGCCAGTGGTGCCCGACGTATAGCACAGGCCCGAGGCTGTGCGCTCATCAAACTCGGGCCACTCGATTTCAGGAGACTGGGCTGCGATCAGGTCATCGTAGTAGAGCACATCGCCAAGGCGGGTCGGTTCCGGGACGCAGCCATGGGCGCCCAGGATAATAAACTGCTTTACATTGGGGATCTTGTCCACAATGCGTTCAACCAACTCGACAAAATCCTGGTCTACCATCAGGAATGTATCCTGCGCGTGATCGATAATATAGGCGATTTGCTCTTCGAACAGGCGCGGGTTTACCGTGTGGCAGACCGCCCCGATGCCGGGAATGGCGTAGAAGCATTCCATATGCCAGTGGTGGTTCCAGGCCAGCGTGCCGACCACATCGCCATACTTCACACCCAGGCGCATCAGGGCGTTGGCGGCCTGACGCGAACGATTGGCCAGATCCGCGTAGGTATAGCGAAAAATGCTGCCATCCTGTTGTCGCGCCACAACTTCCGTGGCTGCATGATTGGTAGCCGCATGCTCCAACAAAGTTGGAATAGTTAGCGTAAAGTCCTGCATGAGACTGTAATTCACCTGCTGCAAGTTCAAGCCTCCTGTAGCTATAGCGTTGCTAATGTCAGTCCGCCCTGGTCAGTTGATAGTTGTGCCTTGACGACTCGCTGAATGTTACACTATGAGCGACGAAGTACACTAGGGTTCTAACGACCTGATCCTGGATTATCAGGTCGTTAGAACCCTGCATAGACTTTTCCCCGTTCTAGGTTTTGTTCATCATGCATGACAGCGAAGATCTGACCGCAAAACGCATCATCAGCGCAATGCGCGCCCTGCCCCGGGATCATTTCATTGAAATGAGTGATTCCAACCTGGTGCTGGGGCGCAGCATTCCGCCCACCAATGCAGTGTCGGAAATCCTCAATCACACAGATGTCCATCCGCAGCACAAGGTATTGCAGGTGGGCACTGGCGCCGGCTATGTGGCGGCACTGTTGTGCAAACTGGCCGCCCAGGTGGTCACCATTGAGAACAATCCCGCCATTGCCCGTTTCGCCCAGAGCCGCTTCAACAAACTGGGGCTGGCCAACCTGGTCCTGCGGGAACTCGATGGCAGCGACGGCGCCAGCGACCTGGGGCCATACGATCGCATCCTGGTATCCAGCCCTCGGGTCATCCAGAAAACAAGGCTACTGGATCAGCTGGCCCGCGGCGGCCGCTTGATTGCCCTGGAGCAGGGAGAGAATAGCACCCACATCCTCACCCGCTATGAGATCACGGAGCTGGGAACCACGCTGCGCAAGGAGCTGGCCCTGGTGGATTTTTCCCGCGACACCGGCATGACGCTGCTCGATATGGGCATGGTGGACCGGGTGATGCTGTCCGCGGCGCGCAGCATCGCCCGCCAGAAAAAACTGCCCGTCATTAAAATACTTCGTGACAAACTCAACATGGAGGACACTACACTCTATCGCCGTCTGGCGGAAGAGAACGGGATGTCTTTCGCACCCATCGATGAACTGCTGCCAACAGTACAACCACTACTCATGGAACAGTTTTCGCGCAGCTTTCTGGATGGTCACCACCTGATCCCCCTACGGGTAGAGGATCACAGTCTGCATGTCGCCACAGATGACCCGGACAGCTCGGTAGACGATATCTTTCACATGTACCCTTACGAGCGGGTACTCAAGGTACTGGTGACTCCAAACGACTTCAAGCGCCTGTGGACCACCGTTGAACTTTCCCTGCAAGGGGATGCGAAACAGTTGTGGGGCAAGAAACCCGAAGCAGAGGAGCAAAAAAACGAGCCCGATATCAGCAAGCGGGAAAAAACCCGGATAGAAGCACACCTGATCACCCTGTGTGACGCTCTGTTGCTGGACGCGGTAAGCGAGGGCGCCAGTGACCTGCATATCGAGCAATACAAAGAACGCACACGCATTCGCTTGCGGGTGGACGGTGACCTGCACGATCTCACCCATTACGCCTTGTCGCCACAGGAGGCGAAGGGCCTGATCAACGTGATCAAGATTCGTGGTGAAATGGACATAGCGGAGAAACGCCTGCCCCAGGGTGGTCGCTCGCAACTGGTGGCCGGCGGCATAGGCTATGATCTGCGTATCCAGGTTCAACCTTCATTGCACGGTGAAGCCGTTGTTATCAGGCTGCTGCCCCAGTCGGGAAATATCGTCGACATAGAAGACCTGGGTATGAATCACATGGTGATGCGACACTACCGGCGATTGCTGGACAATCCCTCCGGCCTGGTGCTGGTCGTAGGCCCCACAGGCTCGGGTAAGTCCACCACTCTTTACGCTGGCCTGTCGGAGTTGGCCAAGGATGGCAGGCGCAAGGTCATAACCATCGAAGACCCCATCGAGTACTCGATGGAAGGCATTATGCAGACCCGGGCGCGCCCGAATATCGGCTTCAATTTTGCCGATGGCATGCGCTCTTTCGTGCGCCTGGATCCGGATGTAATACTGGTGGGGGAAATTCGTGATACCGAAACCGCGGTGGAGGCTATTCGGGCATCCCAGACCGGGCACGTCGTCCTGTCTACACTGCACAGTAATGATGCGGTTGATGCCCTGCAGCGAATATACGATTTGAACGTCCACGCCAATTCAGTGGCCAGTGAAATCATGGGCGTCATTGCCCAGAAACTGGCCAAGCGTATATGCCCACAATGCAAAACCGGGGCGACACCTGATCCAGCCATCCTCGAAGAGTTATTTCCCGAGGGCACCCCCGACAGCTTTCACTGTTATGTCGGCAAGGGCTGCGAGGCCTGTGGCGGCCGCGGCACCAAAGGCCGGGTAGCCGTGGTCGAATACATGCAGGTGAACACCGAAATCCGTCAGGCCATCTCCCTGAAATACCCAGTGGCGCAACTGCGCTCCATCGCCCTGGACTCGGGTTTGACCACCATGCGTGACAGCGCCCTGAATCATGTTATCGAAGGCCTTATTCCCCTGGATGAATTGCCGCGCGTACTGCCCTCTGATCGAATGGCGCCGGAAAAAAGAGGGGCGTGCTGATGAAGCCCAGCAGCAAGAATGCCCAGAGGCTGCCAGCTGAAATTTACTACGCCGATGAACTGGACGCCCTGCGCAAAGCTGACCCCTACCCCAGGCCACCGGGCTGGTCACTGTCACCCAAGGGGGTCGAGGCCTTTGTGCTGGGCGACGCGGAGCGGGGTAGCTCGGTAAAATTTGTCGCTCCCAGCGAAATCGTAACCCGGATTATTGTCTCCCTGGCCACCCAGCGTGGCGCCATGCTGGTGGGCGAACCCGGCACCGCCAAGTCCTGGCTGTCGGAGCTGATCTGCGCCGCGATATCCGACGACTCCACACTGATTATCCAGGGTGGCGCCGTAGAGACAGTACAGCAACTGCTCTACACCTGGAATACCGCCCTGCTGGAGCGCAAAGGCCCCTGCCCGGAGGCACTGATACCCGGCCCGATTTATCGCGGCATGGAAGCCGGCATACTGGTGCGCTACGAGGAGATCGCCCGCTCTTCGCCCGCCCTGCAGGACGCGTTGCTGTCGATCATGTCGGAACGCTCCATCCCCATTCCCGAGCTCTCTGGAGAAGGCGCCATATTGTACGCACGTGAGGGTTTCAACCTGGTTGGCACCTCTAACACCACCGACCAGGGCGTCAACGAGATGAGCTCCGCCCTCAAACGCCGCATGAACTTCGAAACCATACGCCCCATCAAGGCGGTAGACGACGAAATTGCCGTGGTGCTGCGCGAGGCGGAAAAACTGCTACGGGCTTCCGGCGTTGATGTAAAACCGGATGAGGAAATCGTGCGGGTGCTGGTCACCATATTCCATGAATTACGCAACGGCCAGTCCCTGGACGGGCGCAGTACAGATCGCCTGGCCTCGGCTGTGATGTCCACCGCCGAAGCGGTTTCTGTGGCACACGCCATGGGCGTCTACGCCTACTATTACCGCGAGGGAGAGATGGTGGCGGAGGATTTTACCGACTTCCTGGTTGGCGCCGCGATCAAGGACAACATCTCCGACCTGAAACGGATGAACCACTACTTCGAAACCGAAGTCGCCCTCAAGCAGGGCGCCGTGTGGGAAACAGTTTACCAACGCTGGCGGGAATCCTTCCGCTACTGATTATGGGGAAATAATCAACTTGTCTCACATGATAACCAGGCTGGTTTTCGCCGCCGCGCTGCTCACACTGGCATCCTGCGCCAGTGTGCCTTTTGATTACCCCAAAACGGCCAGTACCGCCCTGCCCCCCAGCAGTGATACTCGCCTGGGAGAGACTGATGCGATCTGGGAGCAGACCCACGGTGCATTGTCAGGTGTTATCGGGCTACCCGACGGGATCGATGCCCTGGGCGCGCGCCTGAGGATGATGGAACTGGCTGAGAGCACAATTGACGCCCAGTATTTCATCGTAAAAAAAGACAGGGCCGGAGCTTTATTCACCGGAAAAATGCTACTTGCTGCCGACCGTGGGGTCAGGGTGCGATTGCTGGTCGACGACATATTTTCTCCCGGCGTGGACCAGGCTTTCAGCCTGCTCAACTCCCACCCCAATATACAGGTACGTCTGTTCAACCCCCTGTCACGGCAGAGTTTCAAGTACTGGAGCTATCTGGTTGATTTCAAGCGAGTCAATCGGCGTATGCACAATAAGTCCTTCACTGTAGACAACGCCCTTACCATCGTCGGCGGTCGCAATATCGGCGAGGAGTATTTCGAACTCAACAAGTCTGTCGAGTTCGATGACTATGAGGTACTGGCCCTGGGACCGGTAGTGGACGAGGTCAGCGCCGGCTTCGACATCTTCTGGAACAGTGACCTCTCTGTACCCATGGAGGCATTCAGGATAAAAGTGAACCCGCAGGATCTGGATGAATGGCGCGAGTACATAGATACACAGAGGGCTATGGGCGAGCAAGGAATATACAGTCAGGCCATCAATAGCTCCCTCTTGCGCGATATAAAGGAGGGGAAAAGAACGCCTCTTCCGGCCATGGTTACCATGGTAACCGACACGCCCGAAAAGCTGGAGAATGCTATAGGGGATGTGGAATTGGCGACGATAGCGCGGGAAACAGGCCGCAGGTTTCGCGCGGCGAAGAGCGAGATTATTATTTTCACACCATACTTCATACCTCAGGAATCCGGGACTGAACTGCTTGAAAAGTTGCTGGCCAGGGACATCAGGGTTGTCATAGTGACCAATTCGCTGGCGTCGACCAATCATGTGGCGGTTTACTCTGGCTACAGGCGGTATCGCAAACAGTTATTGCGGGCCGGCGCCGAAATCTGGGAGATACGCGCCGAGCGAGAGGGAGGCGAGAACGCCTGGGGGCACAACCCGGAATTGGTCACCCTGCATTCAAAAGCGTCTATTATCGATCGTGAAACTATCTTTGTCGGTTCGCTTAACTTCGATCCGCGCTCACTGTTGATCAATAGCGAAATGGGCATATTCATCGAGTCAGACTATGCCGGCTCAGGTTTAGCCACCGCTATTTTTAATAATCTAAACCGGGTGGCCTATAAAGTAGACCTGGACGAGCGCGGCAAGCTGCGTTGGACCTACCAATATGGCGAGCAACGGGAAATTCTGAAAAAGTCCCCCCAGGCCAGTTGGGGGCGACGGTTCATGGCGCGCTTCTACGGCCTGCTTCCCATAGAAAACCAGCTGTAGGGCGAATTTGACCCGCGCTGCCGGTCCGCACCACCAAGCTTTTGGTAAAACTCCAGCGGACGCTGGAACAGCCACTGTGGTGGTGCGCCTGCCAATACAATGGTGGGGCAGGTGCTCACTCGCATTTTCCCCATGTAATCCATCTTGCCCAGCGGCACCCCCGCCAGGCGGGGAATCGGCGTGAGATGACTCAATGAGCGCTCAGAATATGTTGCGGTATTGATGCTTTTGTGCTTTATTAACGTGTTCTGATGGGTTATCCATACTCGAGATTCAACACACTAGAAGGGCTTATTCACATCATGAAAATTCACGACAAGTTCTACATTAATGGCCAATGGGTCGCACCCAGCGGCACCGGTAAAATTTCCGTTATTGATCCTTCCACTGAAGAAGTATGTGGAGAGGTGCCAAGCGGCGACAACAACGACGTTAATGCTGCCGTGGCGGCTGCCAAAGAGGCATTCAAGACATGGGGCCAGAGCTCCGCCGCCGAAAGATCCGAACTGTTGAAGGTGCTCGCGGCAAAAATCACTGAAAATATGCAAACCATCGGCGAGCTCTGCGCCCTCGAACTGGGTACGCCAATAGAGGCCAGCGTTGCGATTCATGGTGGTATGGGTGTCGGCGTTGTCAGTTCATACGTCGATGTACCCTTCGAAATGGAACAGGAAGAACAGCTCGCCAACTCAGTGGTGGTCAAGGAACCGATAGGTGTCTGTGCGTTTATCACACCCTGGAATTTCCCTTTACACCAGATCGTGGCCAAGGTCATGCCGGCTCTTGCTGCCGGTTGCACAATGGTTTTAAAGCCCAGCTCTGACACCCCACTTACCGCCTATTACTTCACTGAACTGATGGCTGAAGTCGGCTTCCCGGCAGGCGTCTTCAACCTGGTGACGGGGCCCGGTCGCACCGTCGGTGAAGCCATGTGCACCCACCCGGATGTCGATCTGGTTTCCCTCACAGGCTCTACCGAAGCAGGTCAACGAGTCGGTCAGCTGGGCGCCCAATCCGTGAAGCGGGTTTGTCTGGAGTTGGGTGGCAAATCTGCTTCAGTCGTACTCGATGACGCGGACGTTGCCCAGGCCGCCGGTTCAGCTGGCGGCGCTATCTGCATGAATAGCGGCCAGGTGTGTGCCGCTCTTTCACGGCTTATCGTACCTCGCGGCAAGCAGGATGAAGCTGTCGCCGCTGCAAAAGCCGCCATCGAGTCAGTTCCGGTGGGGGGGGCCTTTGAAAAAGGCTCTGTCATGGGTCCTTTAGCTTCCAAGTCACAGCTCGACACGGTTGTTGGTTACATTCAAAAAGGTATCGACGAAGGCGCCACGCTGGTTACCGGCGGCACGACGCCACCAGAAGGTCGCAGCACTGGCTACTTCGTGCAACCGACAATCTTCTGTGATGTGAGAAACGATATGGCAATTGCCCAGGAAGAAATATTCGGCCCGGTGCTCGCCATCATTCCTTACGACACGGAAGAAGAAGCCATCGAAATTGCCAACGACAGCGTTTTTGGCTTGTCAGGTGCAGTTTGGTCCGGCGACGAAGATCACGCCAAGCGAGTCGCCCGGCAGATCAGAGCCGGCCAGGTCACCATCAATGGCGCTGATTTCAACCTGATCGCGCCATTTGGCGGATACAAGCAGTCCGGCAATGGTCGGGAACTTGGACCTCATGGTTTGACGGAGTTCATTGAGCTGAAATCCATGCATCTATAGGATGCGTTCCCAAACTTTAGCGGGGCTGCATCCGGATACCGCCATCCATGCGAATACACTCGCCATTGGTGTAGTCGTTCTCCACAATGTACTGGGCCAGATGAGCAATTTCATCGGGGCGACCCAGGCGCTTGGGGTTCAGAACCGTGGCGGACAGTGACTCCACTACTTTTTTCGGGGCACTGTCAAACAGAGGCGTGTGAATCAGGCCGGGCACGATGGTGTTGACACGAATACCCAGTTGCGCAAGATCGCGGGCGATGGGCAAGGTCATGCCGATCACGCCACCCTTGGAGGCGCTGTAGGCGGCCTGGCCCATCTGGCCCTCGTAGGCTGCCACGGAGGCGGTATTGATAATCACCCCGCGTCCACCATCCTCGGTAACAGGATCCTGTTTCGACATGACCTCGGCGGCCAGGCGCAGGACATTGAAAGTGCCGATCAGGTTGACGTTGATCACGAACTTGAAGGCATCCAGCGGGAAAGCCCCGTCCTTGCCGACGGTCTTGATGGCATTGCCCAGGCCCGCATAGTTACAGCAGATGTGGATAGCCCCGAAGGTTGCAACCGTGGCGTCGATGGCAGCTTGCACCGACTCTTCATCGGCCACATCCACTTTGTGGAAAATTACGTCCGTGCCCAACTCCTTGGCGATGGCGCTGCCGCGCTCCTCGTTCATATCAAAGATGGCGATCTTCGCACCAATACCGGCAAAACGCCGCACGGTGGCCTCGCCCAGGCCGGAGGCGCCTCCGGTGATGACTGCTACTTTGTTCTTGATATCCATGATGTATCTACTCCTTATGTGAATTGACTTTCCCGCCATTCCCCCTAAGGGTATGACCCTCCCCCGTGCGGGGTGCCTGTGGCAATGTATAGAAGGACCAGATTACGCAGACCAGGGTCTAACGGTTGAAAAACCTTGAATCAGCATTTCGCCCTTGCCAGTAACCGCTGTCAAATCGAGGTCAGCGTGGGTAACGCCATCTTCTTCGTAGACTTTTTTAACAACGCCTTTGAATTCAACGTCATCGCCCGGCCACAATCGAGTTTTGAAACGGACACCAAAACTTTTTACTGAGGTAGGACCAAACCACTCCGCTGGAACACGGCTTAGGAGGCCGGCTGTCAGCATTCCCATACCGAATACAGTAGGCAGACCTGCTTCTTCAGCGAAGGTTTGATCGTGATGGATTGGGTTGAAATCACCGCCACCGCCTGCATAACGGACAAAATCGGTGCGGTTGAAATCGTTTTTTGTGAAGACGTACTCGTCACCTTCTTTTATCGATGCAAAAATATCGTTGCTCATTCTTTCACCACTCCGCCGGTTTGGATCAATGTGTTTTTGACACGAAGAACCAGTTCCCCATCCTGGTTTTTGAAGTTAGTGAAGGAATCATAAATCTTCATGGTTCCGCCACGTTTTCCCTCTTTCGTGCTCTCTATGATTTCACCTTGTTCGGCGGTCAGTGTTTCACCGGCAAAAACAGGACGCTCGTAGAAAAATTCTTGCCCGCCATGCAAAACGAACCGCATATCGAGGCCCAATTTCTTACTGAGGTGCGGGGCATCAGACGACTGAAAAAAAGCAGTGGCGGCGGTATATGTCAGTGGCGCTACGACGCCTGGAAGTCCTGCTTCCCTGGCGGCCTCTGCATCATGATACAAAGGCTCGTCACACCCAATTGAGTTAGCGAATTCGTGGATTTTACCACGTTCGATAGGCATTCCTGGTGGATTTATATCAGCCATAATGCTTCCATTCTCCTTGTTTGTGAATTGATTGAGAAAATTGTGGTACCAGCTGATCAGAGGGCCTATCGCTAAAAGAGGGTAGGCTACTGATGACACAAGCTCGTACTGTTATTTATCGTGCTTATAGAGCCATGATCCGGAACCTGCTTCCATTTGAAAACAGGCGATAAAATCTAACACTAGCCGCTGCCTCGGTCAAGATTAGATGGTGGGGCATTGGCTCTCTCTTGTTATTTTGTCAACTCCGCGTAGCGCTTCAGATGAAAATCCGTGCTGCCCAGCGTGTTGCAAAAGAGGGTAAGGTTGCGGAAATAATGACCAACATCCAATTCTTCGGTCATACCCACACCCCCATGGATTTGCACGGAACCCTGGGCAACCAGCCGCGCGCATTTACCGACATAGGCCTTTGCACCTGATACTGCTTTCTGCCGCGTCAGCGCGTCATCACTCGTCACATCAATAGAGACCATGTAAACCATTGACCGGGCTTGCTCAAGGTTCATGTACATATCAACCATTCGATGCTGAAGCACCTGGAATTTACCAATCGGTACACCGAATTGCTCGCGTGTTTTAATGTATTCCAGAGTAGCCTCATAAGCACTGCGCATCATCCCCACGGCATGCGCGCATAAAGCGGCAGTCGTCAGCTCGATAGCTCGACTGAGTACATCGTGACCTTCACCCTCTGTGCCTAGCAGGTCGCTGGCGCTGACACTGACATTATTGAAGTTGATATTGGCCGCCCGGCCACCGTCCATCGTGTTATAGCTTGTTAGCTCAACACCCGCGGCATTGGCGTCTACCAGAAATAGCGAGATGCCTGACGGGTCAGTTGTCTTGCCTGACGTCCTGGCTGAAACAATCAGTTTATCTGCAGATGGTGCATCTAAAATAACAACCTTTTCCCCATTGATAACGTAGTTATCGCCCTGCTTTTGTGCCTGCACGCTGACGCTGACCGGATTGTATTGCGGTTGTGTTTCAGCAAATGCGGTTACCAGAAGCAAATCACCTTCAATCAAAGGTGGCAGTAAAGCTTTCTTTTGTGCGGAACTCGCACCGATATTGATCAAGTTCCCACTCATGACAACAGAACTGGTATAGGGCTCAAGCAACATGCCGGCGCCAAAAGCCTCCATCATCAGCATTGTCTCGGTGGGGCCGCCACTAAAACCACCAAATTCCTCTGGCAGAGTGACACCCAGCCAACCCAACTCGGCAAACTGCTTCCAGTTTTCCCGGCTAAACCTTTCTTCTGTTTCCGATAATTTATTACGCGTCTCAAAGTCGTAATCTTTTTCGATGAACTTTTCTACAGACTCTTTGATAAGGAGCTGTTCTTCTGAAAATGATAAATCCATGCTTGTCTCCTTGTTAAAGCCCTAAGACCATTTTTGCCAGTACGCCGTATTGTACTTCTGTACTCCCACCGTAAATCGTCGCGGCGCGGCCAAAATTATAAACCTGGGTAGCCCAGCGGAAATCGAATGGGCGCACCTCAGCAGCATCCTGCCATGGGTAGGCATAATGACCCGCCATATCAACGCGCAATTCGGCGATGTCCTGTTGCAGTTCAGTCCCTTTGATTTTGAGCATTGAGGACTCGGCACCTGGCACCTGGCCGCTCTCCAACCCGGACAACATACGAGACTCAGTATATTTCAACGCTGTCAGTTCAAGATCAGCGGATGCAATTTTCAGCTGCATCTGCAAATCGTCTTCATAGCCATGTTCACACGCTATCCTGCGAATTCGCTTGATATTGGCTGTGGCCTCGGCAACACCCGAGATGCTGCTACGTTCATGCGTCAACAGGTATTTTGCAACGGTCCAGCCCTGGCCTTCTTCGCCAATCAGGTTTGCCTTAGGGACGCGTACATCGTCAAAGAACACCTGGTTCAGGTGGTGCTCGCCGTCAATTGAAATAATTGGTCTGATATCAAGCCCGGGAGAGTCCATATCCAGTAGGATAAAACTGATACCTTCCTGTTTTTTGCCATCCGCATTGGTTCTCACCAGGCAAAACATGCGGTTTGCATGGTGTGCGGATGTCGTCCAAATTTTGGACCCATTGAGCACATAATCATCACCATCAGACACAGCGGCCAGCTTAAGACTAGCCAGATCGGAGCCGGCACCCGGTTCTGAATATCCCTGACACCACCAGTCTTCAGAGCTCAATATTTGGGGCAGGTATTTTTCCTTTTGCTCTGGCGTTCCAAATTTCATAAGCGCAGGCCCAAGCATGGCAACACCCATTGAAAATGGCGCCGGGGCACCCAGTTCAGCCCGCACTGAATTAAAAATATACAGTTGTGTTGCACTCCAACCTGGCCCGCCATAAGCTTTTGGCCAGCTGGGCGCCGTCCACCCCTTTGCGGCAAGTTTTTTAGACCAGCCAACCGCTTGTTCAAGGGTAATGGCGCCTCCCAGGTCGGCTCCCGCCTCTGCAGCCGCTATAAGATCCGGTGTTAAATTGGTTTCAAACCAATCTGTAACCTCCTGTTTAAACGCCTGTTCTTCTGGAGAATAACTTGTATCCATTGCTGCTCCTCACATGTTCATGCCAATTTACTAGGCTACATTATTCGCTCATTATATTGCAATTCCAGCCGGGGGATAATTCTATTTCAAGAAGGGAATTCCCGGGCACTGCGGAGGAAGGTGCTTCCACATCCAACCTCAGCAGTGGTAGCGAACCGAGTGATCCAGCCGCGGATGTGTTCGGCTGGACCAATGGCAACAACAATTTCTCGGCGCTGATTGAAAGTTCGAATCATTACCTGGAATTTCTTTCACAACCTGTGCTTCCCAAATCCGGTAGGTAAGCAGATCTGACTGAGATTGTAATGATAACTGGAAAAATGGCCTCAAAATAGTGGAGGCTTATGCTCGAGTCAGGGGAATAGAAATGGATATTAATTAGCGGCGTGCTTCATGTCTGCGGTAACTCCCGCGCCAGGGCCTCATCGAGGGCGGCGTAAAGCGGCTCGCGCACCCGCACCTTGCTTCGATGGTGGGCCTTCATATCAAGCTGTGCGCAGTGTTGCGCCACTTCCAACGCTCGGGCCAGCAGCTGATCCGGGTCCACTGCCTCGTCGAGGAAACCCGCCTCCACAGCACCGGCGGCATCGTAGATCTGCGCCAGCCCGATTGCGCGTTCAAAATAAGGTTTCACCAGTCTCGCCCGGGCCAGTTCGATCCCGAAATATGGCAGGGTCATGCCGATAGACACCTCGTTGAGACCGATCTTGAAGTTACCGTGGATACCGATGCGAAAATCGGCCGACAAAGTCAACAGTGCGCCCATCGCCAGGGCGTGACCACTCACCGCAAGAATGACCGGCGGCGGGAAATCCAGCAGGCGCCGCGACAGTAGCGCACCGGCCCGCAACAGGCGAACCACCGACTCACCCCCCTGCCCCATCACCGAGAGGTCAAAGCCAGCGCAGAACTTGCCTGGACGCCCGATGATAATCACCGTCTTGCCGGCCGCTTCCGCCTCATCCAGCGCACCGTTGATCTGCTCCAGCATGGCAAAACCCAAGGCGTTGGCCTTGCCGTCATCCAGGGTAATGAGGCTGTAATAATCGTGTTGGACATACTCAACAAGTCTGCTCATGGTGATTCCTTCTTAAGTTTGTAGGGTGATAGAACTCAATAGTCCCGTTACAGATCCGGCGCGAGTGAGATAATACAAAATATTCATTCTTTACCCTCGACCAGGATATCAATGAGGGTGAATACTCCACCTCGTCTGTCACATGCACCCACCCCGCATCTCGCGTACAATGGCTCTTCATTCAGCAGCGTAATCATCACTATAACACCAACACTGAGATCCTGGAGTGACAATGAAAACAGCAGGCACCCTGATCGGAAATCTCGTCGATATGGCGGCCGAGGCCGCTGAACTGGAAAGCCAGGGGGCGGATATCGCCTCGACTATCGAGACGGGGCACGACCCCCTGATACAACTGGCCATCGCCGCCACCGGCACCGAGCGCATCAGGCTGATGACCGGCATCGCCGTGGCATTCGCCCGCTCGCCGATGACCCTGGCGCTGGCCGCCCACGACGTCAACTCCCTGTCAAGGGGGCGACTGATGCTGGGTATCGGCTCGCAGATAAAACCCCACATCGAGAAGCGCTACAGCATGCCCTGGTCGAAACCCGCCGCGCGCATGCGTGAATACGTGCTGGCGCTCAAGGCTATCTGGGCCAGTTGGTACGATGGTGCGCCACTGGATTTTCGCGGGGAATTCTATAACCACACACTGATGACCCCGATGTTCACCCCCACCGACGGCGAGTACGGGGCGCCGCCCGTCATCGTGGCGGCGGTCGGACCGCTGATGACCAGGAACGCGGCGGAGGTGGCCGACGGGGTACTTCTGCACAGCTTCACCACCGAGCAGTACATCCGCGAGCTCACCATGCCTGCCATCGAGGCGGGCCTGGCCAAATCCGGCCGCGATCGCAACGCCTTGCAAATAGTCGGCGCGCCGTTCTTCGTCACTGGCGAGACCGAAGAGGAGTTTCAGGCGGTAAAACTGGCAGCCCGCAACCAAATCGCCTTCTACGCCTCGACACCGGCCTACCGTGGGGTGCTGGAATCTGTTGGTTACGGCGACCTGCAACCGGAACTCACCCGCCTGTCCAAGGCCGGCCAGTGGGCTGAGATGGGGCAGCGCATCGACGATAACCTACTCGACAAGATAGCCCTTGTGGGCGAGCCCGCGGAAATCCCGGGAAAACTGAAGCAGCGTTTCGGCGACGTGTTCGATATCTGCGACGCCAGCGTATTCACCGGTACCGGCTACGCGACAGGTCAATACAGCACGGCGATCGCGAACAGCATCAAAGAAGCGCCGTGAGGCGATAACGAGATGCTTGTGGATGGCTGGTCATTATTGCACGCAGCAAGTTGGCATAGGTATCCAGATACCCTAACAGGGGTGGATAATGCGTAATGCCAACTCACCTGTCGAACAGCATAATTAAAGTACTGCAGGTTACTCTCGGAACCCGGCTAAACCTCAAACCGATAGAAGTCTTTATCCCTAACGATACGGCCCGCTGTTGGTGCCGCAAAATGAGTACCAAGAACCAGGGTATTTTCACTGTATTGATCCATGAACGCTGCGCGGCTGAGTTCTGCGATATCCGATTGTACATCTGCGATATCCTCCCAGGTAGGCCGGGCGAACTGCACCGGATGGTGGAATAGATCACCTGTAATGACAGCACGCTGATCTTGCGATTCAATCTGCACACTAACATGACCCGGTGTGTGTCCGGGTGTGGGTATTAACTTTACCTCGGATGTTATCTGGTGATCCGAATCTACAAAGTCGACCAGGCCAGACTCAATAACGGGCAGAATCGAATCGTGTCTGGCCTCTGCGCCGAATGGGTCCTCTTCATCTTTCCAGTATTCCCACTCCTTTTCACCTATCAGATACCTGGCATTGGTAAATGTCGGCACCCAGGAGTCATTTTCTAGAATGGTATTCCATCCAACATGATCTACATGTAGATGCGTACACAAGACAACATCTACAGCTTCCCGTTTTGCACCTGCTTCGGCGAGGTGTTCAAGGAATTGCCCCTGACGCATATTCCAGTCAGGAAACGCTCCTCGTGGCTTATTATTGCCAATACAGGTATCGACTAGAATCTTCACACCTTCTGACTCCAGCAGAAAAGTGTGGATACTTAACGGGATGCTGCCATCATTGTTCAGGAAGTGTGGTTTTAACCAACTCTCCATTGGCTCCATATTTTTAGCTGTTGCCTCAGGTATCAACATTTTCAGGTCTATATCTTGCTGCACATCAACTACACGGGTAATCGTTACATTACCGATTTTCCAAATTTCCAT
>QNFS01000023.1 GCA_003646415.1 Gammaproteobacteria bacterium | reverse complement strand
GGCCGCTGTTGCCTCCGCCTCCACCCCCAGCAGGGGCAGCAGGGCGGATACCATGGCCGCTGGCGTCGCCGCGCCCTGTAGCAGCTCCGGCACCAGCGCCTTACCAGCCAACACATTAGGTAAGGCCACGTGCTCGGTTTTAAGCATTCTTGACAGCAGGAACCAGGACAGGGCCGCCATGCGATAGGCCACCACCATGGGACGCTTCAGCAGAGCAGCCTCCAGGGTTGCCGTACCCGAGGCCAGCAGTATCGCGTCCGCCGCGGCCATCGCCTCCCTCGATTGTCCAGACAACAGCGTGACCGGCAGCTGCGGATACTCCTGGAGCAGTCGCATCAGTTCACTGCGGCGCAAATCATTAGCTGCGGGGATCACAAAAGACAGCCGCCTGTCGCGCTGCCACAGAATATCAGCCACCTGCAAAAACACGGGAGCCAGCATCCGCACCTCGCTGCCACGACTGCCCGGCAACAGGGCCAGCAGCTTGCCATCAGGCGCCAGGCCCAGGTCGGCCCGCGCCGCAGCTTGATCCACCCGCTCTGCAATCTCATCCGCCAGGGGATGGCCGACAAAGCTCACCGGGATGCCGTGCTGCTGGTAAATGGCGGTTTCAAAGGGAAACAGGCACAGCATCAAATCCACGGAGCGTTTGATCTTCCCAATCCGGCCCCGGCGCCAGGCCCACACCGAGGGGCTCACCAGATGGGCGGTGGTCACCCCGGCCCGTCGCAGCTTTTTCTCCAGGCGCAAATTAAAATCCGGGGAGTCTATGCCCAGGAACAGGTCCGGTGGATTATCCCGGAAATGACGGTACACCGCCGCGCGTATACGCAGCAATTCGGGCAGGCGTTTTAACGGTTCCACAAAGCCCATAACCGACAGGCGTTCCATGGGAAACAGGCTGTCCAGGCCCTGGGCCTGCAGCAAAGGGCCACCGATACCCTCAACGATAACCTCGTCGTAACGGGATTTGAGGGCGGCCAGCACACGGGAACCGAGAATATCTCCCGAAGCCTCTCCCGCCAGCACCCCAATGCGCAGCCGACTCGTCATCAGTGACTAGCAGCCTGCTGAAGGTGACTCAGGCGAGTGCGAGACAAGGCGAAAATAGCAAAACAAGCGGAGTGTACACGACAGTACATGAGTATTGTTTTGCTATTTTCAACGCAGTATCGTGCCGACTGAGGCATCTTCAGCAGGTCGCTAGCGGACTATGCCGCGTTCGGAGGCTCTTATGGAGTCTATAAGCACCACAACTTCAGGCGTATTGTGGAACATCGTCTCCAGGCGCTGCAGGGCCAGATCCAGGGTCAAATTCTGGCGATAAAGCACCTTGAAGGCCCGCCGCAACTGACTGATGGCTTCTGAGGAAAAGCCCCGACGACGCAGGCCCTCCAGGTTAATCGTCTTGGCCTGGGCGGGGGAACCACTGACCGTGATATAGGCCGGCACATCCTTGCCGATTGCGCTGCCCATTCCTGTGAAGCTGTGGGCGCCTACCTGGCAGAACTGGTGAACCATGGTGAAGCCACCCAAAGTGGCCCAGTCAGCCACCCTGACATGGCCGGCCAGTGCACAATTATTGACCAGGACAGCGTGGTCGCCGATGACGCAGTCATGCGCGATATGTACGTAGGCCATGATCAGGTTGTCATTACCGACGGTCGTCTCGGAGCGACCCTGCACCGTGCCCCGGTGAATGGTGACATTCTCCCGGATCACATTTCTGTCGCCGATGACCAGTCGGGTCGGCTCATTACGGTACTTCAGGTCAGGGGTCGCCTCACCGATGGATGAAAACTGGTAGATGCGGTTTCCTGCGCCGATGCGCGTCGGACCCTTGATCACCACATGAGGCTCGATGATACAGCCGGGGCCTATTTCAACATCCGGGCCAATCAGGGTCCACGGGCCCACCGTGACATCATCGGCGACCTGTGCGGCTGGGTCGACAATGGCCTGACTGTGAATCATACAGACTAGCGGTCTACGCAGAGGATGGTGGCAGAGGCGGCCAGTTCACCATCCACATCGGAACTGACATTAAATTTCCAGAGGCCGCGCCGGTCCGAGACAATAGACGCACGCAGCATAACCCGGTCTCCGGGCACACAGGGGCGCCTGAAACGCAGCTTGTCCGCGCCTGCGAATAAGTACGTGGAGCCATCGGCCACGGTTTTGCCCTGGGAATAAAAGCCGAGAATAGCCGCCGTCTGGGCCATCGCCTCCACCATTAGCACACCCGGGAAGATCGGGTTCTCAGGGAAATGCCCGCTGAAGTAGGATTCGTTTGCGCTGAGATTCTTGTAAGCCACAATGGATTCACCAGAATTCAGCTCGACCACCCGGTCCACCAGAAGAAAAGGGTAGCGGTGCGGTAAGTACTGGCGAATCTCGTTGATATCCATCATTGGATGGGTTGTCCCCTGTTCTTTGATCAAGCTCTTTTGCTAACGCTGCTTTTCGAGGGCAACGAGCCGCTGTTGGATGGATTCCAGCTGGGAAAAACGCACAGCGCTGCGTTTCCAGTCCCCGGTGCTCGCCATCGGGGTACCGGACGAATAAGAACCCGGTTGCGTGATAGACCTGGTCACCATGGTCATCCCTGTCACATGCACGTTATCACAAATTTCCACATGGCCGACGACACCCACGCCTCCGGCCAAGGTGCAGTTGGCCCCTATAGTCGTGCTTCCGGCCAGACCTGTGCAACCTGCGATCGCGGTATTTTTGCCGATGCGACAGTTGTGGGCAATCTGCACCTGGTTATCGATAATGACGCCGTCCTCTATCACTGTATGATCCAGGGCGCCACGATCAACCGTGGTACAGGCGCCAATCTCTACCCTGTCGCCTATACGCACACCGCCGAGTTGGCATATTTTCTCCCAGCCAGCCGGCCCCGGGGCGAACCCAAAACCGTCCGCGCCCAGCACTGACTGGCTGTGGATAACACAGCCCTCACCCACATGGACGTCATGGTAAATTACGGCACTGGGGAAAACCCGGGTCGCTGCGCCCAGACGGCTGTTATGCCCCAGGTATACATTGGCGCCGACCACCGCACCGGCCGCCAGTACAGCCCCCGCCTCTATCACCGCATTGGGACCCACCGAGGCGCTGGCGTGTACCTGCGCATCCGCTGCGACAACCGCAGAGCTGTGCACACCGGGTGGTGGCGGTGGCGAACGATCAAACAGGTTCGAAGCCCGGGCAAATGCCAGGTACGGGGAAGCTGAAATTAAACAGTCAACCGGGCACTGATCGACAAATTCGGGAGCCAGGATAACCGCAGCCGCCCGGGTCCGGGCCAGTTGCGACAGGTACTTCACGCTGTCCATGAAGGCCATATCCGCAGGACCGGCCGTCTCCAGAGTGGCTAAACCGGTAATTTCACGGCTGGCATCACCGGAGAACTTCAGATCCAGTTGATCTGCCAGTTCCCCCAGGCAATACACGGCGACATTACTCCGCCGGCAACTGGTTAAGCTTGTCTGTCACCTTGGCGGTAACACTGTAACCGGCGTCTGCGTGGATTACCGAGCTACGCTGCAGTAACAAGCCAATCCCTTCAGCAGAGATCAACTCACGCAATACTTCCTGCACTTTCGGTGCCATCTCCTGCAGCAATGCCTGGCCCGCCCCCTGCTCCGCCTTTTGCAATTTGCCGGTTACGTGCTCAAGATCCGCCTGCTTACTGGCCAACTTCTGGCGAGCGGCTACCTGCTGCTCCTGGCTCATTACCGCGGCATCTTTCTGGAATTTCTTGACGATTTTATCGAACTCACTCTTTAGCTTGTCAAACTCGGCTTTGTCGGCCTTATAGTCGGCCTGGCTCCTGATCTCTGCCAGCCGTTTCTGGGCGAGATCTGTTTGCAGGATGGCCTCCTGTAGATCAACCACGGCAATCTTACCCTGAGCCCAAGCCAGGGTCGGTAGTGACAGCACGAGTACAGTAAAAGCGACTTTCAATAATCTAGACACAGTTTTCTCCCACGTTTCACAAAAAAATCAAAAAAATAAAATAAAAAATCAAAAACCCCGGCCAAGGGTAAACTGGAATGCCTCTTCCTGGTCATAATCACCGGAATTGAGGGGCTTGGCAAGACTGAAGCTCATTGGGCCAAAGCCGGTGATCCAGGTCACGCCCACGCCGACCGAGTAGCGCAACTCGCCCAGGTCCACATCGTAGCAATTCTTCTGAGAGGACCTGCAATTGGTATCAAATACGTTACCCATATCCAAAAAGAACGCCGAACGCAATTTGTTTTGATCCTTGATAAACGGCAGCGGGAACAGCAATTCGGCGCCGCCTTCTATCAACACGTTGCCGCCAAAAGGATCAGAGTCGTTGAGCTGGCTGTCTGCCAACTTGGTCTCATCATCGAGGGGGTTCGTCACGGCGACATAGCCAAATTCATCGCCATCGGGGCCGCCTCTTTCAAGCGGGTTACCCTCTTCGTCGATCTCGGTAACCGGGGCACTCACCACGTACTGTTCAGCTGGGGAACTGCGCGGGCCAAGGGTATTACTCTGAAAGCCGCGCACCGAACCGAAGCCGCCGCCGAAATAGTGCTCGTAAAATGGCAACTCACTAGTGTCGCCGTAACCGTCGCCGTAGCCCAGTTCGGTGCGCAGGCGCAGGCTCCAGGTGCGCAGGAGCGGAACGGGATAGTAAACCTCTGCACGGTAGCTGAGTTTGTAGAACTCCAGATCGGACACCCCCGGCATGGAGACTTCCAGAGCCACCGATTGGGAAGCGCCACGGGTCGCCATGCGACCGCGGTTCAGGGTGGACTGGGACCAACTGGAGGTCATTGTCCAGTTCATGAAATTATCGCCGTTCTCATCCAGGAATCCCGGCGCATCAGGCTTGACCAGGTAATCAGGGGGCAATACATTCAAAGACAGTAATTCCTCTACATTGGAGTAAGTGCCATCCAGCTGCCGGGTACTTTGGAACCAGTTATCCACGTCATCCTCCAGGCGGGGGCTGGCCTGGATTTCCTGCACCGCATAGCGCCCGGTAGAAATTTCCGTGTCGGAGACGCCAAAGCTGAATCCCAGCCTTTCGGTTTCCTTGATCGGGTAACCGAAGTTAATAGCTCCACCAAGGGTATTTGTGCTGTAGTTCGATATGTTGACCTCTTCAAAGTCGGTGGAACGATAGAATATATTGAAACCGCGACTCACCCCGTCCTCGGTATAGTAGGGATTGGTATAGCTGAAATTGTAGACATTCTGGTACTGGGATGTATTCATGCCGATGCTGACCCGCTTACCGGACCCCATAAAGTTGTCCTGCTGCAGGTTCAGGCCGAGAATCAGGCCGGAATCCTGGGCAAAGCCAACACTGGCGCCAATGCTACCCGAGGATTGCTCCTCCACTTCGAAATCCACATCGATAAGGTCGTTATGCCCCGCCACTCCCGGGGTTTCCACCGTCGCCCTGCTGAAAAACCCCAGGCGTTCCAGGCGTATCCGCGACTGCTCGATGGCCATCGCTGAGGCCGGGGCACTCTCCATCTGGCGCATCTCACGACGCAATACATCATCGGAGGTCTTCAGGTTACCCTTGAAACTGATCCGGCGCACATAGGTGCGCTTACCCGGGTCGACGAAAAATTTCATGGCAACCGTCTTGTCCTCGTCATTCACCTCAGGAATACCGGTTACCTTGGCAAAATTATAGCCCTCATTTCCCAGGCGACGGGTCAGGTATTCCTCGGTTGCGGTCACTAATTGTTGCGAGAAGGTCTGGCCCTCAGCCACCAGCAGGAAGCGCTTCAAATCCTCCTCGGGCAGCACCATGTCCCCCGACAGCCCCACCGAACTCACCGTGAATTTCTCCCCCTCCGAGACGTTGGCTGTGATGTACACCTCTTTCTTGTTGGGGGAAACAGACACCTGGGTGGAGTCAATACGAAACTGCAGGTAACCCCGGTCCATATAGTAGGAAGTCAGGGTCTCCAGGTCACCGGTCAGCTTTTCCCGGGAATACTTGTCATCATTGGTAAAGAAAGAAAGCCAGCCGGTAGTGTGTAGTTCAAACAGATCGCCGAGCTCTTCCTCGCCGTAGACTTCATTACCCACCACATTGATATGCTTGATGGCGGCTACCGTGCCCTCATTAACATCGATACTGACAGTTACCCGGTTACGCGGCTCAGGCAACACCTCAGTCTCGATATTGGCGTCGTAACGACCCTGTTGCACGTATTGGCGCTGCAGTTCCAGTTGCATAGCCTCCAGGGTGGAACGCTGGAACACCTGGCCCACTGCCAGGCCCGCACCTTTGAGGCCATCGAGCAGTGCCTCAGTTTCGATGGCCTTGTTGCCATCAATATTTATCTCACTGATGCTGGGTCGCTCCGTCACCATGACAACCAGCACATTGCCGTCGCGGCCGATGCGAATATCATCGAAATTGCCCGTGGCGAACAAGCCGCGGGCGGCGGCCCTGACCGTACGCCCGTCAATCGTATCGCCCACCGCCACAGGCAGTACCGCAAACACACTGCCGGCGGAAATACGTTGCAGCCCCTCGACACGGATATCGGAGATGACAAAAGTCTGGGCGACTGTCAAAGGCGCCATCAGGAACAGCACCAGAGCCAACAATTTAGGCATGCGTTTAATCAAAACTCACTCAACCGACGGATGTTGCCTGCCAATGGAACATCTTCATTTATTTATATCTTCGCCGCCTCGTTAAAGACGTGAAAAATCATTATACAGAGCCAACATCATTATCCCGAGCACCATGAACAACCCCAACTGATAACCCAGCGATTGTATTTTCTCAGGTACCGGACGCCCCGCCAATAGCTCTACCGCATAAAATAGCAGATGTCCCCCATCCAGCACGGGTATAGGCAGCAAATTCAATACGCCCAGGCTCACACTGAGCAGGGCCAGGAAGCTGATATAGGAACCCAACCCGGATTTGGCGGAAGCGGACGCCACTTTAGCAATGGTGATGGGGCCACTCAAGTTTTTTGGTGAGATTAGGCCCATAACCATCTTCTGGATGGACTTCAGGGTAAATACCGTCAGCTCCCCGGTGCGGACAAAGCTGGCACCCAGGGCCTCCAACGGCCCTCGCGAGAAGCTCCGCACCATCTCCGGCGGCATTTCCGGCAGAGCCACCCTCACGCCAACCCGGCCGAAGGTCTCACCACTGTCATCGGTAATACGCTCAGGTACAATCACGGCGCGCAATATTTCACCGCCGCGCAGATATTCCAACTCGATGGGCTGCTGCGGACGGGCCCGGACATACTCGACCCAGTCCATCCACAAGGTCATTGTCAGCCCATCAGCGCGCAGCACTTTATCTCCTGAGCGCAGGCCAATCTCTTCGGCCGGGCTCCCCACCACCACCTCACTCACCACCGGCGGCACCTCCGGTACATACATGGCAATACCAAGACCGCCAAATAAGTCCGGTTGTTCCTGATCCGACAACCACCGCTGCACCACCCCCTCGGATTCGTAGACCATATCAGAATCGGGATATTTCACTGCAAAATGGATAGTGCCGGTATCACCGATACGATCCAGCAGCCGGAAACTAAGTGCCTGCCAGGTCGGCGTCTTGCCACCGTCAATCGCGACAATTTCCTGTCCGGCCTCCAACCCGGCCACATCCGCCACAGAGCCGGCTTCCACCTCACCGATAATAGGCACATAGCCAGTTTCACCGGCCATGTACAGAAACCAGTAGGCGACTATTGCCAACACCAGATTGGCCAGGGGACCAGCGCTAACCACGGCGATACGCTGCAACACCGGCTTGCGATTGAACGCCCTGTCGAGTAGCTCGGCGGGGACCTCACCCTCACGCTCATCCAGCATTTTGACATAGCCCCCAAGAGGTATGGCCGCAATGCTATACTGCGTACCCTGCCGGTCCTGCCAGTTGAACAGGGACTTGCCAAACCCGATGGAAAACCGCAACACCTTTACATCGCAGCGCCGCGCCACCCAGAAATGGCCGTATTCGTGTATCCCCACCAATATAGCGAGGGTGACAAGGGTTATTGCTATGGTATTGATAAGTTCCATCAGATTTTATTCACCGGGCTTACATGGTTGTTGACCTCAGCGAGGAACCCGGAGGCGAGATCCCTGGCTTCGGCGTCTGCAGCTTCGACCACGGACAGAGTCGTGGGTTCAACGATGCTCACCTGCTCCAGGGTGTGTTCAATCACTACGGGAATGTCAGTAAAACGTATTTGCTGATCCAGGAACGCCGCTACCGCGATCTCATTGGCGGCATTACACACCGCCATGGCCGTACCACCCGCCGTCACCGCCTCCCGCGCCAGGCGCAGACAGGGAAAGCGCTGCTCGTCCGGGGCTTCAAAATCGAGGCGGGCCGTGGCCACCAGGTCCAGGGGTGCAACTCCGGATGCCAGCCGGTCCGGCCAGCCCAACCCGTAGGCAATGGGGGTACGCATATCCGGGTTACCCATCTGCGCCATTACTGAACCATCGCGGTACTGCACCATGGAGTGAATAATACTCTGGGGGTGCACGACAACGTCCACCAGATCCGGCGCCAGGTCAAAAATCCAGCAGGCCTCAATAAACTCCAGGCCCTTATTCATCAGGCTGGCCGAATCCACGGAAATCTTGCGCCCCATGGACCAGTTGGGGTGAGCGCATGCCTGGTCGGGCGTGGCTCCGCGCATCTGCGCAATACTCCAGTTGCGAAAGGGCCCGCCGGAAGCCGTCAACAGCACTTTGCTCACACCTTTCAGGGACGGGGTAGCCACCCCGTCCACTGGCATGCACTGGAATATCGCATTGTGTTCACTGTCTATAGGCAGCAGCCGCGCCCCGGATTCGCGCACGGCCTGCATCAGCAGGTGCCCCCCCATCACCAGCGACTCCTTGTTGGCCAGCAACAGGGTTTTGCCGGCTCGGGCAGCGGCCAGGGTAGAGGGCAACCCCGCGGCCCCGACAATGGCGGCCATCACAACATCCACTTGCGGTGCGGTCACAACGTGGAATAAGCCCGCCTCACCCTGCAAAACCTCGGTAGAGGAAGTCGCCGGTAGTTGCCGGCGCAGCGACTCCGCCGCCACTTCTTCCATCATCACCGCATAGCGGGGCTCACATGCCAGGCACTGCGCCAGCATGGCATCCACCGATGAATTGGCCGCCAGGGCGAATACCTCGAAACGCCGGGGGTGCCGGGCGATCACATCCAGGGTATTGACCCCGATGGAACCAGTCGAGCCCAGAACACTGACCATGCGCCGCCCGTTAGTCATTTACCAGCCCGCCAACAACAGGCCCAGGGCGAATACCGGCGCGGCGCCACAGATGCTGTCCAGGCGATCCAGCATACCCCCGTGACCAGGCAACAGACTACCACTGTCTTTCACACCACTTTCGCGCTTGACCATACTCACCGTCAGGTCACCGACTACCGAGGCCAATGCCGTGGCGACCGTCACCGCCACCACAGAGCCCAAACTGATATGTGCCGCCCGATCCGGCAACAAATACCACAGCAACACCGCCAACAGCACGCAACAGACCATGCCCCCCCAGAACCCTTCCCAGGTTTTGGCCGGGCTGACCCGCTCCGCCAGTTTGTGCTTACCAAAATTCTTGCCGGAGAAATAAGCGCCGATATCCGCTACCGCCACCACCAGGATCATCACCACCATCAACACTCCCCCGCGGGGGAAGCTGAGCAGAAATACAGTAGACATCCAGGCCGGGGCCAGAATCAGCTGGCCCATCAGGCTGCGCATGGCGACCGTCCTCCATAGCATCGCACTCGCCGGATAGCCCTTGACCCATAACATGGAAAAAGACCACCACAGGCAGGCCACACCCAGGAAGGGCTGTACCTGCTCTCGTGACGGGGCTTTGCCCAGCTGGCAATAGCTGTACAGCGCCACAAGGACGGCAACCAGCACCAGCACATAGAGCACACGGGCCGTCGCTGAGTTCAAACCGGCCAGGCGGGTCCATTCCCAGGCACCCATACTCACCAGGACACCAAATAGCAACGCAAGGCCGGGCAGTGGCAGGAATATGATGGCCGCCAGGAAGAGGCCGGCCATTATCAAAGCGGTAATAACCCGCTGCTTAAGCATCGACGCGTTCCTCCACCACAACGCCATCCTCCTCCCTGAGCCCGAAGCGACGTTCCCTGCGGCTGTAATCCGCCAGGGCCAGGGCAAACTCCGCCTCCCCGAAGTCAGGCCACAGGGCATTGGTGAAATAAAGCTCACTATAGGCAAATTGCCATAACATGAAGTTGCTGATGCGGGCATCGCCACCTGTGCGGATACACAAATCCGGCCTGGGCAGGTCGCTAATCGAGATATAGCAGTCAATCATTTGTGGAGTAATGTCCTGCGGTTGCAGGTTGCCACTGCGTACCTGTAATGCAAGTTTCTGAACTGCCTGGGCGACATCCCACTGGCCGCCGTAGTCCACGGCGATCACCATAGTGGAGCCAGTGTTACCCACGGTTAAATTTTCGGACTGTTGCATCAGGTTTTGCAGGCGCGGGCTAAAGCGACCGCGCTCACCTATGAAACGCAGGCGAATGCCGTCCTTGTGTAACTCCCTGACCTCATTGCGCAGATAGCGGGACAGAAGGGCCATCAGGGCACGTACTTCCGGCCTGGGCCTGCCCCAGTTTTCGCTGCTAAAAGCGAACAGGGTCAGTACGTCCACACCGTGAGCCTGACAGGCCCGCAACACATCCCGCACGGCCTCCACCCCGGCGCGATGACCGGCCGGACCAGACACGCCATGCAACTTTGCCCAGCGATTGTTGCCATCCATAATGATCGCCACATGGCGCGGGATAACAAGCTTTACGGGATCACTGATGTCAGTTGGCTTATCGCTGTTAGACACTGTAGCCGCTATATTTCCATCAGGTCAGCTTCTTTGCCAGCCAACAACTTCTCGATTTTGGCGACAAACCCGTCAGTCAGTTTTTGCACCTCGTCATGTCCGCGGCGCTCCTCGTCTTCACTGATCTCCTTTTCCTTGACCAGTTCCTTGAGCATGCCCATGGCATCGCGCCGTGCATTGCGCACAGACACTCGAGCCGACTCCGCCTCCTGGCGCGCCTGACGCGTAAATCCCTTGCGAGTTTCCTCTGTCAGCATGGGCATGGGAATGCGGATAACCTCTCCCGCCGTGGCCGGATTCAACCCCAGGTCAGATTTATAAATCGCCTTCTCCACGTCCGAAATCATGGACCTGTCCCAGACTGTCAGCGACAAGGTACGGGCATCCTCCACGGTAATATTCGCCACCTGGTTGAGCGGTGTGGCAGAACCGTAGTAGTCGACCTTCAGGCCCTCCAGTAAGCTGGGGTGGGCGCGCCCGGTGCGGATTTTGTTGAAGTTATGAGCCAGGGCATCAAGGCTATTTTCCATCCGCTGCCGGGCTTCTGTCTTTATATCGTTTATCACCTTGCGTCTCCTCCTGCTGGAACCCCTGCTACTCGATCAGGGTGCCGTCATCACCACCCCTGACGATATTGAGCAGCGCGCCCTGTTTCTCCATTGCAAACACTCGCACCGGCATATCGTGGTCGCGGCACAGGCAGATAGCTGTCAAATCCATGACCTCCAGCTTCTTGTCCAATACTTCGTCGTAGCTAAGCCGGTCGTACTTAACCGCATCGGGCACTTTCATCGGGTCGGCGGAATACACACCGTCGACCTTAGTGGCTTTGAGCACCAGTTCGGCATCCATCTCAATACCGCGCAGGCATGCGGCGGAGTCGGTGGTGAAGAACGGATTACCCGTACCCGCTGCAAAAATCACCACATCGCCGTTGGTGAGTGCGCGCAGGGCCTTGCGCCTGTCGTAGTGGTCCACCACCCCGCTCATGGGTATGGAGGACATGACCTGGGTGGCGATATTGGAGCGCTCCAGGGCATCGCGCAGGGCCAGGGAGTTCATCACAGTGGCCAGCATACCCATATGGTCACCGGTGACGCGGTCCAAACCCGCTTTCTGCAAAGCCGCGCCACGGAACAAATTGCCGCCGCCGACCACCAGCCCAACCTGCACGCCAATACCGACCAACTGGCCTATCTCCAACGCCATCAGGTCGAGGATTTTGGGGTCTATACCAAAACTCTGGGAGCCGGTAAGCGCCTCACCACTGAGCTTGAGCAGTATTCGCTTGTACTTCTTATCACCCGCCATCTGTGGCATAGAGCCTCACCTGTCCAAAGCTGGGCGTATCTTACAGGACATTGGGCCAGGTTGGCTAAAAAAAACAGGACCGAAGCCCCGTTTTAAATAGATGCAATGAGCAAACCTAGCCGTTAAGCTGCGCCGCTACCTCGTCGGCGAAGTCGACTTTCTCGACCTCGATGCCTTCACCTACTTCGAAGCGGACAAAAGACACCACTTCAGCACCGGCAGACGATGCCAGCTTGCCGACGGTAACATCGGGGTCTTTAACGAAGGACTGCTCTGTCAGACTGTTTTCCGCCAGGAACTTCTTGATACGACCGCCGATCATCTTCTCGATGATTTCCGCCGGCTTGCCAGAATCCTGCGCCTGGGCAGTATAGATTTCCGTTTCCTTGGCGATAACTTCCGCCGGCATATCCTGCGGAGATACCACCTGGGGGTTGACCGCCGCCACGTGCATGGCGATATCCTTGGCCAGATCCTGGTCACCGCCGTTGAGCTCAACCAGTACCGCGATACGGCTGTTGCCGTGTACGTAGCAGCCAACTACACCGGAATCGGCATTTACCAGCTCAATCCTGCGCACGCTGATATTCTCACCGATCTTCTGCACCAGCGCCTCGCGCGATGACTCCAGGTCACCGGCCATCAGGGCCGCCACGTCTGTCTGCTTGCCGGCAAAGGCCGCATCGACCACGCTCTTCACAAAGCCCAGGAAATTCTCATCACGGGCAACGAAATCAGTTTCACTGTTGACTTCCACTGTCACGCCATAGCTACCATCATCGGCGACGCGGGCGACTACCACACCATCAGCGGCGGTGCGGCCAGCCTTCTTGGCGGCTTTCATACCGCTGGACTTGCGCATTTCTTCAATGGCTTTTTCGACATCGCCGCTGGCGGTCGCCAGGGCTTTTTTGCACTCCAACAGGCCAAGGCCCGTGCGCTCTCGTAATTCTTTAATCAGTGCTGCGGACATTGCTAGCCCTCCTCTTGAAACCCCAGGAACCTGGATCTAAAAATAGAAACCCCGGCATTAACGCCGGGGAAAACCTGATACCCGACTGTGGTCGGGTATCCCAACGCTTACTCGGCAGGTGCTTCCGGTGTCACTTTGACTTCCGGCTCGGCCGGTACTTCAGATTCAGCTGTTACCTCAGCTTCCACGGGCGCTGCCGCTTCAACCGGTGCCGCTGCCTCTTCTACCGGTGCCGCTGCCTCTTCTACCGGTGCCGCTGCCTCTTCAACTGGCGCCGTGGCTTCTTCTACCGGTGCCGCTGCCTCTTCAACTGGCGCCGTGGCTTCTTCTACCGGTGCCGCTGTCTCTTCAACTGGCGCCGTGGCTTCTTCAACAAACTCATTCTTCGTTGAAACAGCTTCACCGGCCTCGATCTTACCCTGCAGGCAAGCGTCGGCCACGGCAGTCACGTACAGCTTGATAGCGCGGATGGCGTCATCATTACCGGGAATGATGTAGTCCACTCCATCGGGATTGCTGTTGGTATCGACGATACCGATCACGGGAATACCCAGCTTGTTGGCCTCGGTAATCGCGATGCGCTCGTGGTCTACATCGACCACGAACAGGGCATCGGGCAGACCGCCCATTTCCTTGATACCACCGATGCTGCGCTCCAGCTTTTCCATGGTGCGGGAACGCATCAGCGCCTCTTTCTTGGTCAGGCTTTCGAAGGTGCCATCGCTCTGCTGCGCTTCTAGATCACGCAGACGCTTGATGGAAGCACGAATGGTCTTGTAGTTGGTGAGCATGCCACCCAGCCAGCGATGGCTGACATAGGGCATACCGGCGCGCTCGGCCTGCTCTTTCATGATCTTGCCGGCGGCGCGCTTGGTGCCGACGAACATGATCTTGTTCTTGTTACCTGCCAGCCTCTTGACCATGTCCAGCGCTTCATTGAAGGCGGGGACCGTGTGCTCGAGGTTGATGATGTGAATCTTGTTGCGGGCACCAAATATGTACTGGTCCATTTTCGGGTTCCAGTAGCGGGTCTGATGACCAAAGTGAGCGCCTGCCTGTAGCAGATCGCGCATACTTACTTGCACTTGCGACATAATAATTACCTTGTGTTTGGGTTAGGCCTCCACATACCCCTGCTACCAAACCGAAACAGCCGCTAGAGCTCATCGGCACCCTGGAGCAGGTGTTGATATGTGTGTGTCATTTAGTATTCTCCTCTCTGAGCCCGGCCTACACGGCCCGACCCCAAAAAGAGGCGCGCTTTATACCACAACAGGAGCGTGTATTAAAGGACTTTGCGTCCCTTGGTCGACCCGGTGTTACTCATTTGCAGGGCGAATAGGGTAGAATGTGCCTCCTCCGAGGTGGCAGGCATCCGGCTTTTTTAAATTTATCTCTATATTTCAACAGGTTACAGATGGGCGCAATAATCAAAACAGAGGATGAGATAGCCAGGATGCGTATCGCCGGGCGCCTCACCGCCGAGGTGCTGGAAATGATCGAACCTCATGTCCAGGTCGGGGTCACGACAGGCGAGCTGGACCGGATCTGCCACGAATTTATTACCAGACAACAGCAGGCGATTCCTGCACCACTGGACTACAACGGCTTCCCCCGCTCGATCTGCACCTCGATCAACGATGTGGTGTGTCACGGTATCCCCTCCAATACCAAAAAACTGAAGAATGGCGATATACTTAATATCGACGTGACGGTGATAAAAGACGAATATCACGGAGACAGCAGCATCATGGTACAGGTGGGCAATGTGGCGCCCCACGCCCAGCGCCTGGTCGAGGTCACCCAGGAGTGCCTGTACAAGGCCCTGGAAATAGTCAAACCGGGCGCCACCCTGGGCGATATCGGTCATGTAATCGCGCAGCACGCACACAAGAGCTACTACTCGGTAGTGCGCGAATACTGCGGTCACGGCATTGGCAAGGCATTCCACGAAGATCCCCAGATACTGCACTACGGCGACAAGGGTGCCGGGATGGTACTGGAGCGCGGCATGACCTTTACCATCGAGCCCATGATCAACGCCGGTCGGCGCCAGACCCGCCTCAACCAGAAGGACGGCTGGACTGTTACCACCCGTGATGGCCGCCTGTCGGCTCAATGGGAACACACCCTGGGCGTGACAGAAGATGGCTGCGAGATTTTTACCCGCCGCAGCAATGAATCACTGTAGGACTTAATGCACTAATGACTACTGAGAACAATTCGCTGCCTGCAGGCATGTTTGATGCGCAAGCATTCCGGGCGGGGCTGGAAACTGAAAACGTCATCAACTGCTGCAAAACGGTTATCGCTACAGCAACCGCGTACCTGCACGGGCAATTTCACAACGGCATCCCGGCGCGGGACCTCATTCGCCTGCGAGCGACATTTGTCGACAGCCTGCTGGCTACCCTCTGGGATCGCTGTGACTGGGGCCCGTCAGAGCTCGCCCTGGTAGCGGTGGGTGGCTATGGCCGTGGCGAGTTGCACCCCCATTCGGATGTCGACATCCTGCTCCTGCTCGGCGAAGACTGCCAGAACTGCCAGGAGCAACTGGAAAGTTTTCTGACCCTGCTGTGGGATATCGGCCTGGATATAGGTCACAGTGTCCGCAGCGTTGCCCAGTGCGCCGAGCATGCCGCCGCCGATATTACCGTGGTCACCAACCTGATGGAGGCCAGGGTCATCCGCGGTTCGCAGCGCTTGATGCAACAGGTACAGGAACTGACCGGCCCGGAAAAGATGTGGTCCAGCCCAGATTTTTTCCGGGCCAAACTGGAAGAACAAACGGTTCGCCACACCAAATTCACCGATACCGAGTACAACCTGGAGCCCAACGTCAAAAGTTCTCCCGGCGGCCTGCGCGACCTGCAGATTATCGGCTGGATCGCCGAACGCCACTTTGGCGTGGAATCACTGGAACAACTCACCGCCGAGGAGTTCCTCAACCCCGAGGAAATGGAAATACTCACCAACGGGAGGAACTTTATGTGGCAGGTGCGCTATGCCCTGCACATGATCACCGACCGGGAAGAAGACCGGCTATTGTTCGACCACCAGCGGGAACTGGCCGCCCTGTGGGGTCTTGAGGACGGCGACAAACTGGCGGTGGAGCAGTTCATGCAAACCTATTATCGCTGGGCACTGGCGCTAAGCCAGCTGAATGAGGTGCTGATCCAGAACTTCGACCAGGCCATCCTGCGGCAGGATATGGAGGATGACGTCCACTCCCTCAATGAGCGCTTCCAGATTCGCAACGGTTATATCGAGGCGCGCAGCAACGATTTGTTCACCACCACCCCCGCTGCCCTGCTTGAAGTATTCTTGCTGTGCGCTACCCATGAAGAAATTATCGGGGTAGCAGCCCCCACCATCCGCCTGATCCGGGACAACCGTCACCTGATAGACGATGCTTTTCGGGCCGATGAACGCAATAAGCAGAACTTCCTGGCAATTCTGGCTGGCCCGAACAAGATGACCAGGCAACTGCGCCGCATGAACCGCTACGGCATCCTCGGCGGTTACCTTCCGGAATTCGGGCGGATAGTTGGCCAGATGCAACACGATCTATTCCACGCCTACACAGTGGATGCACACACCCTGGAAGTGGTCAAGAATACACGGCGCTTCCAGTACGCTGACTTCGAAGAGCGCTTTCCTGTTTCCAGCCGGGTGGCAAGACGCCTGCGCAAAGTCGAACTCCTGTATATCACGGCCCTGTACCACGATATCGGCAAGGGCCGCGGCGGGGATCACTCGGAACTGGGCGCGGTGGATGCCGAGCGCTTCTGCCGAGGCCACGGCCTCGATCAGCGTGACACCGAACTTGTCGTGTGGCTGGTGCGCAACCACCTGTTTATGTCGGCCGTGTCACAGCGCAAGGACATTTCCGACCCGGATGTCATCCAGCAATTTGCCGAGCAAGTGGGGGATCAGGAGCACCTGGACTATTTGTTCACGCTGACTGTGGCGGATATCAACGCCACCAACCCCACCCTGTGGAATGCCTGGCGCGGCAGCCTGCTGCGCCAACTCTACACCGAAACCCGACGCGCCCTGCGCCGCGGACTGGAAAACCCGGTGGACAAGCAGGCCTGGATAGAAGAAACCCGCAGTGCTGCCAGCAACATTCTTGAGGACCGGGGCTTCACCTCCGAAGAGCTAAACGATTTATGGCAGCAACGTGGTGAAGACTATTTCCTGCGCGAGTGTGCTGAGGACATCGCCTGGCACACGGAGACCATTGCCGGTCACCATGACACGGACAAACCCCTGGTACTGGTGCGCAACAATGCCGATTCCAGCGTGGCCAATACCACCCAGATATTCATTCACACCCGCAGCCGCGTCCAGTTATTTTCCAGCATTTGCGCGGCCCTGGAACAGCTGGACCTGAGCGTCCATGACGCCCGTATCTACAGCGCAAACGATGGCATGAGCCTGGACACTTTCTTTGTACTGGGTTCCGATGGCCAGCCCATCTCGGAAGACAGCGCCAGGCTGAGATATATCAAAGAGCATCTCACCGAGAGCCTGGGCAGCACTACCAACGATCCGGGCATTGTGGAGCGGCGCACACCCAGACAAATGAAATCTTTTTCCATACCCACCGAGACCAGCATGTCGGTAGACGAGACCAGGAACGTTTCGATACTGGAGGTCTCCACCCCCGACCAGCCCGGCCTGCTGACGCGTATTGGCAGGATTTTTGTGGAATATGGTATTGAATTACAGGCGGCCAAGATCCAGACCCTGGGGGAGCGCGTGGAGGATGTATTTTTCATCACCGACAATCAACAGCGACCGATTACGGATCCTAAACTGCGCGGCGCCATACAACGGGCCATTTGCAACGAACTGGACGTACAGGCCGCAGCCTGACTAATACACAATGAACCCGAACCTGCAACGCCTTCAGCCCTATCCGTTTGAAAAATTGCGGCTGTTGTTTGACGACCTCGAGCCACCCGCCGACAAATCGCCCATAGCACTGTCCATCGGTGAGCCGCGCCATCCCTCTCCTGCATTCGTATTGGAAACGATATCGGCCGAGCTCAACCGCCTGGCGAATTACCCGGCCACCGCGGGTTTGCCGGAGCTGCGCGAGTCTATCGCCGCCTGGTTACAGCGCCGTTTTGACCTGTCCGCCCTGGACAGGGAGCACCAGGTGCTGCCGGTAAACGGCACCCGCGAAGCCCTGTTCGCCTTTGCCCAGGCGGTGGTCACCCCCGGCCCCGACACCCTGGTGATGAGCCCCAACCCCTTCTACCAGATCTATGAGGGGGCGGCCCTGCTGGCGGGAGCGACGCCGCATTTCATTAACTGCACGGCACAGTCCGGTTTTTTACCTGACTTCAGTGCGCTCAGCGAGCAACAGTGGCAACAGTGCCAACTGCTCTACCTCTGCAGCCCCGGCAACCCCACTGGCGCGGTTATACCCTTGTGGCAATTGCAGGACCTGGTCCGTCTGGCACGAGAGTACGACTTCATTATCGCCAGTGACGAGTGCTATTCGGAGATATATTTCGATGAAGGAGCGCCGCCACCGGGTTTGTTACAGGCCTGCGGGACCATGGGCGACAGTGATTATCACAATTGTGTGGTGTTCCACAGCCTGTCCAAGCGCTCCAACTTGCCCGGCCTGCGCTCCGGCTTTGTGGCCGGCGATGCGGGTGTGCTGCGCGACTTCCTGCGATATCGCACTTATCACGGCTGTGCCATGCCGCTACATCACCAGTTGGGCAGCGTTGCCGCCTGGGATGATGAGGAACACGTAAAGGAAAACCGGCAATTGTACCGGGATAAATTCACCGCGGTTCTGGCTGAGTTCGAGGGTCATTTACCCGTATCAACTCCGGATGCGGGCTTTTACCTGTGGCCCACCACGCCAATCAGCGACACTGAATTCGCCCGCCAGCTCTATGGGGGAGAGCATGTGACTGTTTTACCCGGCCGCTTCCTGGCCCGGGAAGCGGCTGGCATCAATCCCGGGGAAAACCGGGTGCGCCTGGCACTGGTGGCAGAGCTCGGGCAGTGCGTGGAAGCGGCGCAGCGCATCGTCCACCGCCTGGGCAAGCTATAGCTGTGTTAAAATCCGAACGTGTTGAGTATATTCTGCAGCGCCTCCAGGAACTGTACCCACAAACACCCGTACCACTGGACCACTGTGATCCCTATACCCTGCTGATCGCAGTACTGCTGAGCGCCCAGTGCACAGATGAGCGGGTCAATAAGGTAACCCCCGCCCTGTTCGCGCTGGCGGACAACCCGGTAGATATGGCGCGCCTGGAAGTGGACCAGATCAAGGCAATCATCAGACCTTGCGGCCTGTCACCGAAAAAATCGAAGGCCATCAAGAGGCTCAGCGAAATCCTGTTGGAAGAACACGATGGCGTCGTACCCGCCGACATGGAGGCGCTGGAGCGCTTACCTGGCGTGGGGCACAAAACGGCCAGCGTGGTCATGTCCCAGGCGTTCGGCGTACCGGCTTTCCCGGTGGACACGCATATTCACCGCCTGGCCCAACGCTGGGGGCTCACCAACGGCGGGAGTGTGGTGCAGACCGAAAGAGACCTGAAGCGGCTATTTGCAGAAGAGTTCTGGAATCGTCTGCATTTGCAGATTATTTTCTATGGGCGTGAATACTGCACCGCACGGGGCTGTGATGGCCGCGTCTGCGAGATTTGCCGGACTTGTTATCCGGATCGCAAACATCCCAAGAAAACGATCAAGGCCTGAGACACTGCAAATGCAGGGCGGATTTGCTATGCTACGCGGCCTTTGAAGCAGGTAGAAAAACCTGGGGTTGAACCTTGATCACTCTATATGGCATCAAAAACTGCGACACCGTGAAGAAAGCCCGCACCTGGCTGGAGCAGCATGGCGTGGAGTATCAGTTTCACGACTTCCGGGCCGATGGACTGGAGCGGGATGCGGTGCAGGCATGGCTAGCGGAGCTGGGTTGGCAGAATCTGGTCAATAAGCGCAGTACCAGCTGGAAGGCGCTGGATGAGCGACAAAGGGATGACATGGACGAAGAGTCCGCGCTGGCCGCCATCATGGAGCGGCCAACCCTGATCAAGCGGCCGTTGCTGGACACCGGGCATGAGCGTTTTACCGGTTTCTGTGCGGCCAACTACCAAAAGATATTCAATCGCCACACCCTCTGAGCAGGGCTGGCAATTTACTAGGGGATTAACATGACGAACAGCGCATTTGCTTTTGGCCTCGGCGTGGGCACCCACAACAATGATGGGCAGTGGCTGGAAATATTTTTTCCCGAGCCGTTGCTGGCACCTTCAGCAGAGCTGGTAAAAGCCACTGCCAACTGCGATTCCGGACAAGCTCTGGATCGGGAGCAGCTGCGGGCACTCCAGTCGGCCCTGGCAGATACTGGCGAAACGGCTCAGGCGGCACTGGCGGGACATTTCCTGGCCAGTGAGCAGCCCGTGGTGGCTGTGCTGCTGGAAGAAGACAGGGCGCCGGCCAACGTACCTGAGGGTTACCTGAAACTGCACCTGTTGTCCCATCGTCTGGTAGCGCCACACGGCACCAACCTGGAGGGATTATTCGGTGTACTGCCCAATGTCGCCTGGACCAGTGAAGGCGCCATCGATATCGCCGAGCTGCCCCAGCGGCAATTGGCCGCGAGACTGCGCGGCGAGATACTGGAAGTCAGTTGTGTGGACAAGTTCCCGAAGATGACCAACTACGTGGTGCCAAACGGGGTTCGGATCGCCCACACTGCCCGGGTGCGCCTGGGAGCCTACCTGGGTGAGGGCACCACCATCATGCATGAGGGCTTCGTCAACTTTAACGCTGGTACGCAGGGCCCCGGCATGATCGAGGGGCGTATTTCCGCCGGTGTTGTGGTGGGTAGCGGCTCGGACCTGGGCGGGGGCTGTTCCACCATCGGCACTCTGTCCGGCGGCGGCAATATCGTTATTTCAGTGGGTGCGGAGTGCCTGATTGGCGCCAATGCCGGTATCGGCATCCCGTTGGGGGATCGCTGCACGGTAGAGGCCGGACTGTTTGTCACTGCGGGCACCAAGGTCACTATGCTGGACGCCCAGGGCATGCCGGTAGAGACAGCCAAAGCCAGGGACCTGGCGGGCAAATCCGACTTACTGTTCCGTCGCAACTCCACGACCGGGGCAGTGGAATGCCTGACCAATCGCACCGCGGTGGAACTGAACGAGGAACTGCACGCTCACAATTGAGCGGTAGTGTAGCGCATGGAAAAAACCCTTGAACTGTGTTGCGAGCTCATCCGCAGGCCCTCGCTAACACCCCGGGACGCCGGCTGCCAGGCACTGATGATGGAGCGTCTGCGCAGGCTGGGCTTCACTTGTACCGAGCAACCCTGTGGCGAGGTGAGTAACTTCTGGGCCGAGCGCGGGGCGGATGGCCCCATCCTGGTATTCGCCGGACATACGGACGTGGTACCCGCCGGCCCGGCTAATACGGGGCTGGGGCCATCCGCCCCGCGCTCGGCCCAGAAGTTACTCACCTCGCCACAGGGTCGCTCGGTACAAGTGAAGCCCAGCCTGCGCAGACGCTCCATCATCAGTGT
>QNFS01000022.1 GCA_003646415.1 Gammaproteobacteria bacterium | reverse complement strand
GGGAAAGCCTGAAATTTGCCGAAGTCTTGTATGAGCACAGAACAGCTGTCTATCGCTATTACCGGTGCCGGTGGCGCCGGTGTGATTTCCTGTGGTGAATTGCTGCTGCAGGCCTGGGCCCGATTGGGCGGTCGCGGTTTGTTGCGCAAGGCCTATGGCCCCCAGATCCGTGGCGGTGAATCGGCGGCCCTGCTCAAGTTGACCGAGCGCGAGCGCTATACGGCCTCCAGTAATTACGATGTGGTGCTCGCCCTGGACTGGGCGAACTTCTCCCGTTTCGAAGAAGAAATACGCCTGGGGTCGGACACCTGGGTAATTTGCGAGCCGGCTGATGATTTGCCCGACAGCGTGGTTGCCGCCGGGCCCAATATCCTGCGGGTGCCCCTGGCTGAGTTGGCCGCCGCGTCTCACGCGGATGGCCGGGAGAATATGCTGGCGCTGGGCTTGTTGGGCAGCTTGTTGGGGCTGCCGGCGGCCAGTCTTTGTGAGCTGTCCGGGCAAAAGCTTGCGCGTAAACCTCAGTCCTATAGGGAAGCGGCCACCGCCTGTATCGAGCGCGGTGCAAACGAGAAACTCGATTGTCAGTTACAGGTACCGCCGTTGGGCGGGAAAGACCTGTGGTACCTCAGTGGTAATCAAGCCGCCGGACTGGGCGCGCTGGAAGCGGGCATCCGCTTTGTGGCCGCCTATCCCATTACCCCCGCCTCGGATGTGCTGGAGTGGATGGCCGGTGGCCTGGAGCAGCTCGGGGGTCATCTGGTGCAGGCGGAAGATGAGCTGGCCGCCATCAATATGACGATAGGCGCCGCCTTTGGCGGTGTCCCGGCCTTTACGGCGACATCGGGGCCGGGCCTGGCACTGATGACCGAGAGCATCGGCCTGGCGGTGGCCAGTGAGACGCCGGTAACGGTGTTCAATGTGATGCGCGGTGGGCCGTCCACTGGTATTCCGACCAAATCGGAGCAGAGTGACCTGAATATCGCCCTCAATGGCCTACACGGTGATGCTCCTCATCTGGTACTGGCGCCGCTGGATATTGCCGACTGCGTCTTTACCACCGGTTGGGCGGTGAGCCTGGCGCAACAGCTGCAGACTGCCGCGATAGTCCTGTCGGACCAGTTTATCGGTCAGTCCACTGCGGTGGTCTCGGAGCCCAGGCGCTGTGAAAATATCGTTCCCGCTATTTTACCAGCCTTGGAAGAGGGGGATTACCTGCGCTATAAGCTCACCACTTCCGGTATATCCACCATGGCGTCTCCCGGTGATGTAGACAGGCGCTTCACCGCCGATGGCCTGGAGCACAATGAAAAAGGCACACCTTCAGCCAAGCAGTCCGACCACCAGAGCCAGCTGGACAAACGTGCGGACAAACTTGCTGATTTTGATTTTGGCGAGGACTGGGGGTGTACCTCCGGCAGTGGCTCTGTGGCACTGCTCTGCTTTGGCTCCAGCTCGGCGCCGGTAGCCGAGGCTGCGGCCCTGTTGACCGGGCGCGGTGTGGATGCCCGGGTTATCAGCCTGCGCTTGCTGGCCCCGCTGCAGGTCGTGGCATTGACCGACACCCTGGCTGGTTGTGAGCAGCTTATCGTGGTGGAGCAGAATCACAGTGGGCAGCTCTTTCATTACCTGAAGGGGCAGATGGATTTCCAGCAACAGGTGCACAGTTATGCGATGGCCGGGCCGGTGCCCCTGAACCCCCAGAGCATCGCGCAACGGGTACTGGAGGTAACGGGGAAATGACTGACGTCATCAAGCTCAAGGCTAAAGATTACAAATCCGGAATCAAACCGATCTGGTGCCCCGGCTGCGGGCATTTCTCCGTGTTCAATGCGATCACCAAGGCCATGGCGGCCCTGGCCATCAGCAAGGATGACACGGTTATGGTATCGGGTATTGGTTGTTCTTCACGGCTACCCGCCTATGTGGACAGTTACGGATTCCACGGGGTACATGGCAGGGGCCTGGCCATCGCCCAGGGCCTCAAGGTGGCGCGGCCGGATCTTACGGTGCTGGCCATGGGGGGCGATGGTGATGGTTTCTCCATCGGTGGCAACCACTTCATCCACGCCTGCCGGCGCAATGTGAACATCACGTATATCGCCATGGATAACGAGGTGTACGGCATGACCAAGGGCCAGGCCTCACCCACCACGGCCATGGACTGGGATCACAGTAAGCTGACGCCCCATGGGCCCGGTGTGCGCCCCTTCAAACCAGCGGCACTGGCACTGGCTTCCGGCGCACCCTGGATTGCGCGGGCCTACTCGGGCAATCCCAACCAGATGGCGAAGTTGATTGCCGAGGCGATCGAATTCGAGGGTTTCAGTTTTCTTCATGTCATGTCCCAGTGCATTACTTTCTGTCCGGAGCAGACCGACTGGAAAGCTATCGTCCACGAGCGCGAAGAGCCGGCTCTGGTGGACGCCGATGAGGCGGCGAAGTTGTTCCTGCACGAGGATGGTTTCCAGATCGGTTTGCTGTACAGTGAACAGCGTGCGACCTGGCCTCCAACCGCGGTGGGTGCTGTCACTGAGGGCGCGGTGGCGCAACTGTCCGCTTCTTTCAGGGTATGACTATGGCTAACAAGAAACTTGCAGAATTTTTTGCGTACTCGGTGGAACTGGAATCGGAAGCCATGGAGCGTTACGAGGAACTGGCGGATGTGATGGCGCTGCATCACAATGACCAGGTCGCGCAGTTTTTTGTGCGCATGGCACAGGAGGTTACCCACCACCTGGCGAAAGTATCAGATCTGGCAAAAGATATGGAGCTGCCAGAGCTCAAGGCCTGGGAATTCAACTGGCCGGAGGCAGAATCCCCCGAGACTGCCAGCTATGAAGCATTGCACTACCGCATGAGCCTGCGCCAGGCGATGATACTGGCGCTGGAAAATGAGCGTGCTGCGGAGAGTTACTACCGGCAGGTGGCCAACAGCAGTGATGATGCACAGACGGTGCGGATAGCCGGGCAGTTTGCCGATGAAGAGCTGTCACATGCCGCCGAGCTGGAGTGTATGTTGCAGGAGTTGCCACAGAACGGTGCGAATTTGCGTGAAGAGGATGATGAGCCGCATATGCCAGAATAGCTGGGGTCGCAATCATTCGACCAACAGTTACCTCACGAAGTCCGCTTGAGATAGTTTTTTCTCTCTCACGCGATCAGATTGCGGCGGCCATATAGCTGGCCTGGTTGATGGCGCGCTTGGCGTCCAGTTCTCCCGCCTCGAAAGCGCCGCCCACCAGGCTGACCTTAAGGCCGCTACCCTGTAGTTCATCGTAGAGTGTGCGCAGGGGCAACTGGCCCGTACACACGATCACCGTATCCACATCCAGCACCTGCGGTTTGTCCTCAACCGCGATATGCAGGCCCGCATCATCAATTTTCAGGTACTTGACGGCGTTTATCATCTTCACGTCGCGGCGGGCCAGGGACAGGCGGTGGGTCCAGCCGGTGGTCTTGCCCAGGCCGCGTCCGATCGGCGTCGCCTTGCGCTGTAGCAGGTAAACCTCCCGGTCCGCTTTCTCCACGACAGGGTCCACCCCGGTGACGCCGCCGCGGGGATGCTGGTCAAAGTCGACACCCCACTCCCGGGCGAATACCTTGATGTCCAGGGCCGCAGAGGTGCCTTTGTGCAGGATTAGCTCGGCCACATCGAAGCCGATGCCACCGGCGCCCATGATGGCTACCCTGTGGCCCACAGGCTTGTCGCCCCTGATCACGTCGATATAACTGACCACGCAGGGGTGATCGATGCCCTCGATTTCGGGTACCCGGGGTTTGATACCCGTGGCGATGACAACCTCGTCATAATTGCCGTCCACCAGCTGCTGTGCGGTGACCCGGGTATCCAGCTGTAGATCGATATCCAATAGTTCGATCATGCGGCCGTAGTAACGCAGGGTCTCATAGAACTCTTCTTTGCCCGGTATCTGCTTGGCCAGGTTGAACTGTCCACCGATTTCAACGGCGCTATCGAACAGGGTGACCGCATGGTTACGCTGGGCGGCTACGGTAGCGTAACTCAGGCCCGCCGGGCCTGCGCCCACCACAGCAATGCGCCTGGGGGCATCGGTCTTGTTGTAGACCAGCAAAGTCTCGTGACAGGCGCGAGGATTGACCAGGCAACTTACCTCCTGCCCGGTAAAAGTGTGGTCCAGGCAGGCCTGGTTGCAGGCGATACAGGTGTTGATTTCGTCTTCCCGGCCTTCCAGTGCCTTATTCATGAACTCGGCATCCGCCAGCATAGGCCTGGCCATGGACACCAGATCGGCGTGACCCTCGTTCAGCACCTTTTCTGCCACATTGGGCGTATTGATGCGGTTGCTGGTGATGGTGGGTATCCCCAATTTCTTACCCAGGCGGCCTGTCACGCTGGTGAAGGCGGCGCGTGGCACCCGGGTGGAAATGGTGGGTACCGCTGATTCGTGCCAGGTAAAGTGGGTGCTGATAATACTGGCCCCGGCTTGTTCAATGGCCTGGCCCAGCTGCACCACCTCGTCCCATGACATGCCGCCCTGCAGCATGTCCATGGCGGCAATACGGAAAATAACGATAAAGTGCTCACCCACGGCCAGGCGAATGCGGCGCACCGCTTCCACCGGGAAGCGCATTCTGTTGTCGTAGCTGCCGCCCCATTGATCGCTGCGGTGGTTGGTTTTCTCTACCAGGAAAGTGCTGAGCAGGTAACCTCCGGAGCCGATGATTTCCACCCCGTCGTAGCCCGCTTCTTTGGCCCGGCTGGCGCAGTTGGCGAAATCATCCAGCTGCTTTTCGATGCCGGCCTCGTCCAGTTCGATGGGTGTGAATGGGGAGATGCGTGATTTGACCGCCGATGGTGCGATACATTTTTCCGTGGGAGCGAGGGGGCCTGCATGCAGTATCTGCATACAGATTTTTACCTCGGGATCGGTGCTGTGCACTGCTTCGGTGATGATGCGATGCTGCGCAGCTTCTTCTGCGGTGGCCAGCTTGGCGCCGTGGCCACCCTCTTCATTGGGGGAGATACCGCCGGTGATAATCATGCCCACACCACCCCGGGCTCGCTCGGTAAAGTAAGCGGCCATGCGTTCGAAGCCGCCCTCGGCTTCTTCCAGGCCGGTGTGCATAGAACCCATGACGGCCCGGTTCTTGATAGTGGTGAACCCCAGATCCAGGGGTGAGAACAGGTGGGGGTAACGATCATTGCCAATCATATTCTTGTCCTTCTAAAGTGGGGGGGTGACAGCCTGGGGATCAGACTACTATTGTTTAAGGCTCGCGTGTGTATGGACTTGATAAAATCCATACATCGAGCCGCGGTTTTACAACTCGCTGGCTAAAAACTCCACCGTGGTATCGTGATCACCGACGCCAAGCACGGCGCAGTTTAGATCCGTAACACCGATATCACGCAGTCGCTGGATATATTTTCGCAGGTCGCTTTCATCGCCGATATTGGCAACCCCTGAAGGCCCTGCCGCGCCTTCACGATCTAGCATGGCCCGGTAAGAATCCAGTTGGCCGTACATTTTCATGCCCCTATCGATGCGCGAGATTGCGGCCTCTTTATTATCTACGATAGCGGTGGGCACGCCGGCGACAATGCGCGGCTCCGATCGTCCGGCATCCGCGGCTGCTTTGCGAACTTTTGGAATAATGTGCTCTTCCAGAGTTTTTAAACCAGTCATCCAGGTGATGGTGCCGTCGGCCATAGTGCCGGCCAGTCCCAGCATGACATCGCCCAGGGCCGCCACCAGCAATGGCACTGACTCCGATTCACTGACGCTAATCTGCCCGTGAGCACCGTATTGCTCCCCTTGATAGTCTACTTTTTCATTGTGGAGGGCGGGACCAAGTACGCTCAGATACTCGCGCATGTGTCTGGCGGGTTTTTCGTAGGACATGCCATACATGCCCTCGATGATAGGTTTGTGAGATAGTCCGATGCCGAGGTTAAATCGGCCGGATGCCGCGGCATTGGTAGTTGCTGCCTGCTGCGCCATCACCAGTGGGTGGCGGGGGTAGGAGGGTACAACGGCAGTACCGAGCTGAATTTTGCTGGTGTTTTGGCCGACAAGCGCGAGGGCCGTCATGGCGTCGAGGCCAAACATGCTGGCCATCCAGAAGCAGTCGAAGCCGTGGGCTTCCATTTTTTGAGCGCGCTCGATCAAGCCCCCAATTGTGGTTTCCGGGCCGGATGCCGCGCCAGAATTAATGCCGATTTTCATATTGGTGTCCTGTGCTTATTTTATCAATTGTGTCGTTGCCGTTTTGCAGTGGCTGCGAGGCTATCTAAACTCCGGGATCACCTGTTCGGCGATCAGGCGGAGATTTTCGTCCACATAGCTTTCCGGGCAGGCCGAGGTGAGCATAAACAGTTTACTGCCTGCATCGATATATTCGCGCAGACGTTTGCGGCAATCTTCCGGTGTGCCAATCAAGGTGTATGCAGACACCAGCTTATCAAAATCTTGTGCATACTGTTTGCCCAATTGCGCAGAGGCCATTTCGCGAGCTTTATCCCGGTCTTCATGCACGGCGCTAAAGATAAATACACCCTGATTAAAACTTTCCATGCCAAGCTTGTGTTCGGCGCGAATAGCCGTGATTGAATCGACGCTCTCTTTAAGCATCTGCGGTGTATACATATAGGGCAGCCAGCCGTCACCGTGCAGAGCTGCCCGGCGCTTGGCGGCGTCACTCCTGCCTGCAACCCAGATAGGTGGCGTTGGTTTTTGTAGCGGCCGGGGATTCAGGGTAACCCCGTTCAGGGTATTGAATCGGCCCTGAAAAGTGACATCTTCATCCGCCCACAGCTTACGAATGACCTGTAAAGCCTCGGTGGTTCGAGCACCCCGCTCTTTAACCGGCACCCCGCAGGCTTCAAACTCTTTGGGAAACTCGCCGCCAACACCAACGCCAAACATATATCGTCCGCCAGAGGCATTGTCCAGTGCGGCGCCCAGTTTGGCAGCCAGTGCCGCCGGGTAGAGCGGTAACAGGACAATGGTGCTCATTAGTTTGATATGCTCAGTGGCCCCGGCAGCGACACTCAGCGTGATATAGGTATTGCCAATGGGGCCGTGAAACATGACATGTTCCCCGGCGCTGACTATGTCAAAGCCCAGTTTCTCGATAAGTCTCGCGGACGCGGCGATATCGGTAACTGTTCTTATACCCGTACCAAATTGAATTTTTTCCATCGTTATTCCTCTGTTTATCCATACCAACATTCGATATCGATTTGGCAATTATCGTAAACAAGTGATTCAGGGGGGGGCATAAGAGCCAGGGCGTATTCAAGATACTTATTCCGCCGGGCTAATTGTCTGTTTCTCCTGGGCGGCGATAAACCCCGGGCGTTTCGTCATGTTCTCAAGATACCGCTTGCAGTTTGGTTTATAACGTTCATCAAGTCCGAGTGAAGCACCCAGGAACAAAGCGTAAGCTATAGTGATATCAGCAATCGTAAATCGATCCGCACACAAAAACTCCTTTCCTTCGATCGCTGTTTCAACTGACCGCAATCTGGCGAGATACCATTTGCCATAATCCTCCACGACCTGGGGTTGTCGTCTTTCTTCCGGTTCCAGCAGGCTGTAGCGTAGTACGAGAGTCTGAGGAAATGTGAGTGTTGCGTCACTGCGATACAACCAGTTTAAGTAATCTCCGTACTCTGGCTCATCCACGGTCATGCCCAGTGATGTCGGTCCATATTTGTTGACCAGATAATGGCAGATACCTGAGGATTCAGTCATCGTCAGGTCACCATCAATAAAAGTTGGAACAGTTCCGAGCGGATTCAGGTCAAGGTAACCCTCATACGTGAAACGCGGTGGAAAGGTCATATTAATGAGTTCATATTCAAGCCCCATTTCTTCCAGCGCCCAAAGAGGCCGAAGAGATCGAGCATTGCTACAATGATATAGTTTCATAGACTGTTTTCCTGATAATTGTTAGGGAACACCTGATTAATTCATTATTCGTCACTCCCGCGTAGGCGGGAGTCCATAGCTTTCAATGACTTATAGATTCCCGCCTCTGCGGGAATGACATTAATCAGAATTTCCTTAGCTGACCTATTGTTAGGTACTTGAAACTTACCGATAATGCAGACCAACTCAATACAGGATAATCCACATGGGAGATTTCGCAACACCAAATTTTTCAACCGATTTATCAGGCCAGGTCGCGCTGGTTACCGGTACAACTTCCGGTTTAGGCAAGCGGTTCGCACAGGTATTGGCAAAATGCGGAGCCAAGGTTGTTCTTACTGGTAGAAGAGTTGAAAAACTCGATGAACTGGCCAAACAAATACGGGCAGATAGCGGAGTCTGCGAACCCATAGCGATAGACATGACCGACAGGCAAAGTATTCGCTCGGCGCTTGCAAAGGCTGAAGAGGCTTTTGGAACAGTCACCATTTTGATAAACAACGCGGGTATTCCTGATGCGGAACGTATCACAAAGATGTCTGATGAACTTGTCGATAGAGTTGTAAATACCAACCTGCTCGGGCCCTGGACATTATCAACAGAAGTCGCCAAGCGTCTGATCGCGGAAAAGAGGCCCGGTCGAATTGTCAATATTTCATCCGTTGCCGCATTTAACATATCAGCTGAGACAGTCGCAGGTCTCTACTCAACAACGAAATTGGGTATAGCCAGAATGACTGAAGCAATGGCTGTTGAATGGGCTCGCTTTAACATCAATGTTAATTGCATCGCTCCTGGCGCTTTTTCGACGGAAATGTTGGACGGCATGCTCGATAGAATGGGTGACTTTAGCGTCGCATTCCCACGCAAAAGAATTTGTCATCCCGCGCAAATGGACAGTACTCTCCTGTTTCTGGTTTCCCCATCTTCTGAGTGTGTTACGGGAACTGTCATTAAAGTCGATGATGGGCAGGGTCCGCGATAACCCGGCACGCCCAGCCTCAGGGAATATCAACCGTATCACCGGGAGGCCCTTCGTGGTGAGGGTGCATCTCATGAGCTTGCTGTACGGGTTCACCGTCTATAGGCACGGTGCGCGACAGGAACTCAATAACACTCGCACCAAAGATATCGTTGCGATCACCCGCAACCATATGCCCCGCGCCAGTCACATTGACGTACTCGCTCTCGGGATGAATTCTAAGAAAACTCTGAGCGCCTTCTTCGCTAAGCACATCAGACAACCCGCCTCGCACCAGAAGAGTCGGTAATGTCAAATTGCGGGTACAGGCCTCAAGCCGCTCCTGGCGCATCGACATATTGCGGCGAATAGTTTGGAACGCGGGGTCCCAATGCCAGTGAAATTTGCCATCCTCTCCCTCGCGAACATTTTTAGCAAGGCCATTCAGGTTTTTCGGGGTTTTACGGTGCGGCTGATAGGCGCCAATTGCATCCGCCACCTCTTGCAATGAGTTAAAGCCCTCAGGCTTTTGGCCCATAAAGGCTATAATTTTTTCAACTCCTTCCGGTTCTATTTGCGGAGCGATATCAACCATCACTAAGGCAGTGGCATCGATATGATCTTCTCCGATGGCTACCAAACTGGTGCCCCCACCCATAGAAGCACCGACCAGCACCGGGCGCCGACCTCCGAGCGCATCAATCACGCACTTCAAGTCTTCAACCATAATATCCATGGCATAGATGCCGTCCGGAGCCCAATCAGAGTCACCGTGCCCGCGCGCATCGAGAGCTACTGCGTAATAACCGGCCGCACCCAGTGCCTCGCCGGCACCCTTCCATGCATGGCGAGTTTGGCCGCCGCCGTGCTGTAACAAGATTAGCGGCCCCTTTGGGTCGCCCCATGAATCACCGGCAATAGTGATACCATCCGCACCTGGCCATCGGTGCATGGGTTCCGGCGTTCCCGGTAATCTTTTTCCTGCGTTCACTGTATTACTCCTGTCAAGGTCATACTCACTGCGCTGGCTCTTGCGTGCATAAAAGAGCGTGAGATCATACACGATAAAGCGGGGCAGGCCCTAGAGAATATACTGACTCACCTGCAAGGCAGGGACCGGCGCGCCCCAGTCCAGTAAACACCGGCGCACCCCAGTTCAGTAAACAGATGTGCAGGTTAGACAATTTTATAGCTATCTAACTTGCGCAGGCTCACCCTTTTAGTATACGTTACGCGTATCAGCACTCCGCCGCGGTTTTAATAAATCGAATCAGAGGTGGTTGTCCGTGCCGATCATGCCAATAATGCATAGTAACAATTCAAGCATTTCAGCGATATTTGCGAGTGGGATACACAAACCAGTTGCTCTTATATTGGTCAGAAATGTTCGAAGGTGCGTTGGGTCAGTAAAAGCAATCAGGAGGCAAAATGGGATCCGTTCAATACTACGCTCCTCAATCACTTGAGGAAGCTGTTCCGCTACTAAAAGAAGCGCGGGAAATACCGAGCCGAATACTGGCGGGTGGCACCGATCTTCTTGTCCAAATGCGGGCCGGGGTTAGAACCCCGGAAAGGCTCATCGATATCAAAAAAATTCCCGAAACCACAGGGTTTGAAATCGGAGTTGATGAAATTCGTTTAGGTGCAGCGGTGCCATCCGCAGTAATCGATGAAAGCCCGGAACTTCACCAACAACTGCCTGGCGTAGTGGAAGGTATGGAGTTGATTGGGTCAACCCAGGTGCAGGGCCGGGCCACCCCCGGCGGTAACCTTTGTAATAGCTCCCCCGCCGGTGATGGTGTTCCTGCGATGATCTCCGCAGGTGGTCAATGTGTGATTTTTGGCGCAAATGGCTCACGTACCATACCCGTTGAAGAGGTATGTACCGCCCCTGGTCTTACCTCCCTGGCGGAGGATGAATTTATTCAGGAATTTAGATTTCCAGCGCCAAAACCTGGTCAGGCGGATGCGTATCTGCGCTTTACACCGCGTAATGAAATGGATATAGCGGTAGTAGGTGTGGCGGCCAATATCACCCTGGATGCCAGTGGCACCTGTATCGCGGCGAAGATCGTACTTGGCGCCATCGCACCCACCACGGTTATCGCAACGGAAGTGGCGGAGTTACTGGTAGGGACCAAATTGGACGAGGCCACTTTGGCTAAGGCTGGCGAAGTGGCATCGGGGTTGGGGAAACCTATTTCAGATAAACGGGGCACCGCCGAATTCCGCCATCGAATTGCCGGTGTATTAACACGCCGGGTGATCAAAATTGCCGCTACACGTGCCGGGGAGAGATTGTAATGAGTAAATCCCATGTAACAACCACTGTTAATGGCGACGCTGTTGAATATCTGTGTGAGCCTGATCAAAGCCTGCTTGACGTATTGCGAGATACCCTTGAACTGACTGGTACCAAAGAAGGTTGTGCCACTGGCGATTGCGGTGCGTGTTCTGTGAGCCTTGACGGCCGACTTGTATGCTCCTGCCTGGTGTTGGCTGTGGAGGCCGAAGGCAAGCAAGTAGAAACGATCGAAGGGATTGCCGATGGCTCTGAACTGCACCCGATTCAGCAGAAGTTTCTCGAAAATGCCGCTCTGCAGTGTGGCGTCTGTACCCCCGGCTTTATTGTGGCCACTAAGGCGCTATTGAAAAAGAACCCCGATCCAACTGAAGAGGAAGCGCGTTATTACCTGGCGGGCAACCTTTGCCGTTGTACCGGCTATGACAAAATTATCCGTGCGGTACTGGATGCAGCCGCTGCAATGCGAGGGGCCAGATCATGAGTGCTAATAAGGATTTAAAATGGATAGGAACAAGCCCTGTTCGCCCGGATGGAGCTGACAAAGTAACCGGTCGCGCCGCCTTCGGCGCGGACCGTCATTTGCCGGGCATGTTGTACGCGAAGATATTGCGCAGCCCCTTTGCCCACGCAAATATTAAATCAATTGACCTAAGTGCCGCGGAAAAAGCACCGGGGGTTCTGGCGGTCATGACCTCGGCAGATTTAGCCGACCTCCCATCGGAGATGGGAGCAGCCGGTGAGTCACAGATTGATTTTCGGGATCTTTCGCAGAACATACTAGCGGTACACAAAGTTCTGTATCATGGCCATCCGGTTGCTGCGGTTGCAGCAACCTCCGCTAAATTGGCCGAGGAGGCACTGCAGCGCATCAAAGTGGAGTATGAAGAACTGCCAGTAGTGCTGGAAATTGAAGACGCCATGGCCGACGACGCGCCTATTCTTCACGAAGACCAGTTCACCCCCGGCGGCTCCACGGACAAACCCTCCAATATTGCCGAAGTAAAGAAATTACCCCGTGGTGATATCGAAAAGGGTTTCGCTGAGGCAGACGTGGTCGTTGAGCGCGAGTTTACCACTCCAACGGTTCATCAGGGTTACATTGAGCCCCATGCCGTGGTCGCCAGTATGAGCGCCTCGGGTCATGCCGATGTGTGGTGCTGTACTCAGGGAGCGTTCGGTATCCGTGCCATGACCGCCAAAGTACTGGGCATGGAAGTCGGAAAAATTAAGGTTACGCCAAGTGAAATTGGTGGTGGCTTTGGCGGCAAAACCACCCCCTATATTGAACCCATTGCGGTGAAACTGGCAGAAAAATCCGGTCGGCCGGTAAAAATTGTGATGAGCAGGGAAGAGGTATTTCGTGCTACCGGGCCAACTTCCGCATCCATCATCAAGATCAAACTGGGTGCTACCAACGATGGCAAACTGGTTGCGGCGGAAGGTACACTGAAATACGGCGCTGGTGCCTATAAAGGCTCCCCCATGTCCCCTGGCTGCATGTGTGTATTTGCCAGCTACGAAATCCCCAACTTCCTGATTCACGGGTTCGATGTCGTGCTGAACAAGCCCAAGGTTGCCGCCTACCGGGCGCCGGGAGCACCGATGGCCGCTTTTGCAATGGAATCGGTTATGAATGAAATGGCTTCCAAACTCAATATGGATCCTATTGATTTCAGGCTGGCCAACGCTGTAAAAGAGGGATCGGTCGCTGCCTATGGGCCTAAATTCCCGGTCATTGGATTTGTTGAATCACTTGAAGCCGCCAAAGCACATCCACACTACAGCGCGACACTGGGTAAAAATCAGGGTCGTGGTGTCGCTGCCGGTTTTTGGTTCAACGGCGGTATGCAGTCCAGCGCCACCATCAATGTGAATGAAGACGGTAGTGTGACCGTGATAACCGGCAGCCCTGATGTCGGCGGCTCCCGTGCTTCGATGGCGCTATATGTCGCAGAAGAGCTGGGTATTTCCTATGATCTGATCACACCACTGGTATCCAATACCGAAGAAGTTGCTTATTGTGACGTTACCGGCGGCAGCCGGACTACCTTTGCAACCGGACTGGCTGTGATTAACGCCTCGAGAAACCTGGTCGCGGAAATGAAGAAACGTGCCGCGGCTTCCTGGGATATAGATGTAAGCGAGGTGAGTTGGGAAAATGGCCAGGCTATTGCGTCGGCTGGCGCGGATAAGCCGCCCATGCCGATGACAAAAATTGCCGCCAAGGCATCTCGAACCGGCGGTCCGCTAAGCGGCCACTCTTCGTTAAGGCCTCGGGGTGTAGGTGCAGGGTTTGGTTTGCATATCTGTGATGTCGAGATCGACCCTGAAACCGGCAAAACCGATGTGATTCGTTACACCGCGGTTCAGGATGCCGGTAAAGCGATTCACCCCGCCTACGTAGAGGGGCAACTTCAAGGGGGTGCTGCCCAGGGTATCGGCTGGGCGCTGAATGAGGAGTATGTCTACAACGATAAGGGAGTACTGGAAAACTTCGGGTTCCTTGATTATCGTATGCCCGTGGCAAATGATCTCCCGATGATTGATACTGTTATCGTGGAAGTACCCAACCCGGCTCACCCTTACGGCGTGCGTGGTGTAGGTGAAACCCCGATCGTACCGCCTCTGGCGGCGGTTGCGGCGGCGGTTAACAATGCGGCTGGCGTACGCATCTGTGACCTGCCCATCTCGCCGCCTCGATTACTGGCGGCAATCGACGCCAAGTAAACGGGCGCTAAATAGCAGGTGAATCAAAAAGTAATGTCACCAGGTTTTTATGTTGCAGGTTGATCTTTCCTTTGATCTTCAGCACTTCAGCCATGGGCTGGAGTCGCTGCAGATTGAGGCCGCCACCGTCCGAGAACTGCTAGAGAAACTCGATATTCGTTTCCCGGGGTTAAGCGCCAAAATCCAAAAGGATATGGCGGTTACCATCAACGGCGTGATCTATGAGGATGCCTTGCTGGAACCGATCGAAGACGGTAGCGAAATATATTTTATACCTAAAATTAGCGGGGGTTAGTGCGGTCGCTGTGGGCAGGTTGGCAACTCGTCCGCTGAATTTTCGGCACTCCGGATTAATTGCTCCGGCCTGTCAATATCCATCAGGATACCGATATCATCGACAGGAATTTCCTGAATAGAATTTTCATTTCGTAGCAGAATGATTTTGCCGCCGTTGTCTCCAGTCAGCTTCGCTAACTCGGAAAAGTAACGCTGTCCAAAACCAACAGGATTTCCCCTTTTCCCCTGGTAGGTGGGTACTACGAGTTCGTTATTCTGCAGTGCGTTTAACAGGGTTTTCAGGGTGCTGGTTTTTAGAAACGGCATATCCGCCAGCATGATCAGGCATCGACGGAACACGGGATCGTGCATAGATAACAGCCCAATGCTATCCGCCAGGCTGTGGCCCATACCCCGTTGTGCATTTTCTGCAATATAGGCAGTGATCCCTTGAACAGAAAGTGTTTGTTGTAAGGTTTCGTCCCCGGGACCCAGAATAACCCGTATTGATTCTTTCCACGGTGCCGCCTTTTCCAGGGTGGCTTCCAGCAGTGTTTTGTTTTCAATCCGGGCTTGTCGCTTATCGGAGCCAAACCGGCGGCTGCTGCCCGCGGCCATGACAAGAATAGCGGTATTATTCACCGAGGAAGGGTATCGAGATGCAGCTGTTTTCGTACCTGAACCAGTTCAGCAATAATGGATATCGCTATCTCGGGGGGCGATTTACTGCCGATATCCAGGCCGACCGGTGCTTTCAGGCGACCTATTTCCTGCTCTGTCAGGTCCAGTTGTTTTAGGCGTTTGCGCCGCGTTTGGGAGGTGCGTTGTGAGCCGATGGCTCCGACATGAAATGCGGGTCCTTTGAGGGCTTCCATTAACGCCATATCGTCAATTCGTGGGTCATGGGCAAGGGTGATGACGGCGGTGAAACCATCCGTCGCGTGTTCGCGGACTACATCGTCGGGCATGCCCTGAACCATAGTGGCCCCGTTGACGGGCCATTGCTCGATTATCTCCGGCCTGGGGTCGCTCACTAATACCTGGAAATCAACCGACTGGGCCATCTCACCAAGATAACCTGCAATCTCCCCGGCACCAATCAGTAACAGTCGATAGCGGGGCCCGAAGTATTGGGTAAGGTATTGTTTGCCGATCGATAAGGGTTGGTATCGATCCACTGCCACGATACTTTTTTCACCGGTTTGTATGTTCAAACGTCGTTGAATACAGCGACGTGTATTCAGTGATTCCAATATGCTGTGAAAATACTCGCGGTTTTCAATGGAGGGGGAGACAGGTTCACCAATCACTTCAAGGCGACCGCCGCAGGGCAATCCCAATCGGTCTGACTCTTCTTTACGTACACCGTAACGGATATGCTCCGGTCCCTTTGCGGCATATTCTCCCCCTACCAATTTTTCAATTAGATCCTCTTCTACACACCCTCCAGAAAGCGAGCCGCTGACTTCACCCCTGGAGTTGCAGGCCAGCAGTGAGCCGATAGGGCGGGGAGAACTACCCCATGTTTTGACGATGGTACAAAGCCAGCAATCGAGCTGCTCATCCAGCCACCCTGCGAGTGTGGCGATAACCTGATGATTGATTGAATCCATGCAATAATAAACTCTTCAGAATTTTACTGATTGTATCAACAATACCCGGTGACGGTACTGACAAATCAACTTCGCAAGAACCAACATCCAGACTGCGCAGCTACTCAATTAACTCACACAAGCCTTTGAATACCAACTCGTTGTAACTGACGATGCCGAGAACCACACCGTCGTTGATGACCGGCACATTAGACAGGCCGAAGCGGTCGAACAGGCGCGCGCAGTGGCGCACATCCATGTCCGGGTCCAGTGAAATCACCGGCTTGGACATGATTTCATAGACATTGACCCGTCGGGGCGCCCGGTCTTGGGCCAGTACCTTTTTGGCGATATCGGAAAGCAGCAGGATGCCAAAGGCATCGTGTTCGTGGCGTTTTTTGACGATAATCACACTGGCGTTTTCAGATTTCATGGCGTCCAATGCTTCCTTCACCGTGGCCATGCCATCCAGTTCCAGGTGCTTCTCGTGCATGACATCCCGCGCCTTGATGATTTTTTTCTGCATTACAGCAACTCCTCTACGTCGTGCGAAATTTCCTGTGCCTGGTGAACGATACCCACAGCGTCCTCCACATCTACCTGGAAGGCTATGCCTGTGCCCGGCTCGTCGTCGAGCCGGCCGGCACGATTGATTTCCTCCAGGATATGACGGCTCAAATGTTCCTCCACCAGGAACAGGATGACATCGCGCTGGGTCTCCAGGGAGAGCCCGAAGAAGGTCTTGCTGACCTTCAGTCCCTCGCCGCGGGCATTGTGAATAACGGTCGCTCCGGTGGCTCCCGCGTCCCGAGCGGCGTCCATCACGGCGTCGGTCTTTTTGTCCTCTACAAATACAATTACCATCTTGAAATGCATGATGTTCTCCTCATACGGTTACTCAACTATTTTCGTTCTCTGCTCGCCGCCAGCCAGGCTTTGCCCTGAACCGGGAGAGCTGGGCATAGGCCATGACCGACAGAATGGGGAACAGGCTGGCAAAGGCGATCAGGCCAAAGCCGTCTATCAGCGGGTTCCTGCCAGGCACTGTTTCTGACAAACCCAGGCCCAGGGCCGCTACCAGTGGTACCGTTACGGTAGAGGTGGTGACGCCGCCGGAGTCATAGGCCAGCGGAATAATTATTTTGGGTGCTACCGATGTCTGTAGCACTACGATGATATAACCGGTCATGATGTACCAGTGAATGGGGTCTCCCACCACAATGCGATAACAACCCAGGGAGATGCCCACCGCGACGCCGATCGCCACCGATATCCGCAGGCCCCAGATGCCGATGGCACCACCGGAAACCTCGTTGGCCTTGATAGCGACAGCGATCAGGGAGGGCTCGGCGATGGTGGTGCTGAAGCCGATTAAAAAGGCAAAAATGTACACCCAGTAATAGTGCGTCCAGTTGATGTCCGCCACCGTCTCGCCGGCATCCAGCGTGCCCTGGATAAAGACGGGGTCCGTCAGCTGCTCAGCCATCAGGCGGCCCAGGGGAAACAGGCACCACTCCAGACCCAGAAGGAACAGGGAAAGGCCCAGCAGTACCCACACGAATCCCCACAGAATCTCCTGGAGGTTGGCTGGCTTTTGCCGCAGTACAAAGAACTGGAATCCGAAAATAATGGCGGCGATAGGCAGCACGTCGTTCACGGTGCCGAGCATCACGGCGATAATGGCGCTTAGCACATCCATCACATCATCATGCCGTAGACCATAACGAAAATCATCGGGGTCAACGAGGCCAGTGCTATCAGTCCGAATCCGTCGATCATCGGGTTGCGTCCGCGAATGGAGGAGGCCAGGCCCACGCCCAGGGCCGTGACCAGGGGCACGGTTATTGTGGATGTGGTGACGCCGCCGGAGTCGTAGGCGATGCCAATGATTTCCTTGGGTGCGAACATCGTCATGATCACCACCAGCATATAGCCGCCGATGATGAACCACTGTATGGGCCAGCCCTTCAGGATGCGAATGACGCCCACCACGATGGCCAGGCCCACCGACAGCGCCACGGTATAGCGCAGCCCGTCGGCATATTGCAGTTTCGCCGCCTCTGTGGCATCAATCATTGCGCCATTGGCCGCCACCTCCGCCGCCTCCTCAGCCACTGCGATCAGGGCCGGCTCGGCCACCGTGGTGCCGAAGCCCAGTGCGAAGGCGAACGCAATCAGCCAGAACAGGCTGCCCTTGCGCGCAAAGGCGGTGGCCATGGATTCGCCGATGGGAAAGAGGCCCTGTTCCAGCCCATGGATAAAAAAGGTCAGGCCCATAATCACAAAGAGCACACCGAGCAGAATTTGCCCGATGTTGGGCAGGGGTTGCTGCAATACGGCAAACTGGAAGAACACAATAACCAGAACAATTGGCAGCAGGTCACGTACGCTGCCGAGCATGGCTATAAGGAGTTTTTTCAGTGTACTGCTCAAGGCGATCCCTTACTGTTGAGTGTGCAGCATAGCAGTTTCAACCGAGCGGGATATGAATCACACAAAAAAACTCCCGGAAGCAGCTACCTACAGGAGCTTCCAATGGGATTGGGTATGGTGCCACGCAGCGAGACTCACGCTACATATCCGACACTACTTAACTGTACACTGGTGTCCGGTGATGGATAAGCTGCCCCGAACCTGGAGGATGACCATGAAATACTTGATTGCGATACTATTCCTGCTGTTGTCGATAGCAGGCTGCACCACTACCGATGAAATTATTATCGACAGGAAAGGTGTCAATATGGCCCGATACGAGCAGGACCTGGCCGAATGCCGTGGTTACGCCAGTGAGGTCAAGACCGGAGAAAAAGGCGCCAGGGGCGCCGTCTCCGGCGCTGTGGTTGGTGGTGCGGTTGGCGCGGTGCTCGATGGTGCCGAGGGCGCCGGGCGTGGTGCGGGGGTAGGGGCTGTGACCGGCGGCGCCAAGGGTGTAAGTCAGGGCGAAAGGGAGGAAGTGCAAGTGGTGAAACGGTGCCTGCGCGGGCGCGGCTACCGGGTGCTGAACTAATTCCGCTGCACTACACTGGCAGCGAATTTTTCGTTACTTGAACAGTTTCTTTAGCAGCTTGTTCGCCTCTTTCTCGAGTTTTCGCCTTCCCTCATTTTTCGCCAGATCCTGGATGATTTCCTCGGTATCGATGCTGCACCACCTGGCGGGGTTGGTGCTGACGTTGCCTTTGCAATTCACCGGCCAGTCGATGGCGGTCAGGCGTTTGCTGACCCGGCAGGCATGGTCCAGCTGTTTGAGTTCCGGTGACAGGGTGGCTTTGACTGTCGCTTTGAAATTCTGGCTGAGCAGGTCGAATGCGCCGGTGCCCTTCAGGGCGATCTGAGGCAGGTCAGCCCGTAGTGGGCGCAGCAGTGCCTTACCCTTAGCCAGTTGAATGTCTGCACTAAGGGTCTGGAATTTGGTGTTGGCGGGGAATATGGTGGTGAGTTGTTCCCCATTGGTGAGCGCCACGGCCTGGCACACCATTTGTTCGACGCTCATTTCCTGCAGCACTACCTGTTCGGTCAGTAGTTTGACAGGCCCGCTCAGTGCGGTGATCAGCTCATTGACCGAGCGCCCCGTGCTCTTCAGTTGCCAGTTCAGGTTGGCGGTGCCAGTGAGTATGGGGTCAGATTCTGCCGCCGCCAGCGCGGTGGCGATATCCATGGCGGTAAGACTGCCTATGGTATTCAGTTTCGTGGTTTTGTGTTTACCGTTGAAGGTGGCCTGCAGGTCCAGTTTCCCCCCATGCAGGTCGCCGGTAAGCGTGGTCACCTGGATCACGCCATCCAGTGCACGCAGTTTGACCTGCATATTGTTCACTGTGTGAGCGTTGAACCGGGCCTTGTCAATGGTCAGGTCGGCGCGGGTGTCGATCAGGCGAATGGTATCCAGGGGCAGTGGCTCGTCGCCGCTGGTAGTTGGTGTATCCTTGCTTGCTGCGGCGGCAGCCTCCGGTCCGGCCAGGGCAAGTAGCGCCGGGTCGAGTAGATTAAGTTGCAGGGTGGTATCGATCTGCGGGCTCTCGAAGCTGGCGTAGCGCAGGGAACCCTCGCCCTGCATTTCTCCCTGTTCCAGTGCCAATTGCAGATCCGCCACCTGGCGGGAGAGGTCTACGGAGCCACTGGTTTGCAGCTTGAGAGGTTGGGCCGTGACACCGCTGATAGCAAGGTTGACCGCTGCCAGTGTTGCCACCTGTGTCTGTTGGTCGACGCTGATATTGCCGTCCAGGGCCACATCGATGACTTGTTCGCCGGGAACTCGCAATTGCAGCTCCAGGGAAATGGGTTTCCCTTCCAGATTGAGTCCGCTGGTCTCCAGTCTGAGCAGCTCTATAACCGTCGATTCCCGCACTGCGGGGTCCACCAGTTCGAGGTGCGAGTCGGTGACTACCAGGTGCTTTACGTTGAGTGCCAGGGGTACCGCAAGGATGAGTTCCGCCCCGGCGGCGTCGCCCGCTTCTATTATGGCCTCGCGCCGCGCCGCATAGAATGCGTCCAGTTGTTCGTCGCTGAGCTTACTGCTATCGGCTGCCGCTTGCTCCGCTGCGGATTCGATTCTGGCTGTCATGCCGTCCAGGCGGATCGTGTTAATTTCTACATTACCGGAGAACAGCGGCCTCAGCTGCACACCAATCTCCAGTGAGCGCGCCCGTAGGTCGGGCTGTGCACTGCCCTCCATGGTGAGAGCGGCGTCGGCCAGGGAGACGCCGATAGTCGGGAACAGGGAAAGGCGGCTCTCCCCATCGACGGTAAGGGTCGCCCCAGTCTCCTCATACAGTGCAGCGGAGGCCAGCTCCAGCACTTTCTCCTCATCCAGCAGCAGGGCTACCAGGATGGCTGCTACCACTAGCAATACCAGTATAATGGAAAGGGGAATCAGGATTAGCCTGGGCATGTGGGCTCCTTGTTTTTCAGGTTATATAAAGGCGGGCTCGTTCAGGCTCCGGCGTAGGCTTGCATCACTTCCTCGGTGATGATCGTGATGCCCTGTTTTATGGTTTGTGCATCCCGGGCGTAGGAAACGCGAATACACTCGTGCTGGTGTGGCCAGCCTTCATCCATACCCACAAAGAAGTTTTGCCCGGGTACGATCAGTACGCCGCGTTGCTTAAGTCGCTCATACAGTTCCTGGCTGGTGATGGGCAGCCCTTCAAACCATAGCCACAGGAAGATAGCCCCCTCCGGTTTGTGGATATGGTAGGGCAGGTCCCCCAGTTGCTGGCGAAACCACTGTACGGCCTGTTGTGACCGCTCCCGGTAAAAGGGCGTCACATACTGCCGGGTGAGGGACAGGATCTCGCCGCTGTCGAACAGGACCTTGGCCAGGGCCGGCCCCAGGTTGCCACAGGCCAGGCTGACAATGGTGTTGGCGTTGGTATAGGCGTGGATAATGTCTTCCCTGGCGACGATGATACCGGTGCGCACACCGGGCAAACCCAGTTTGGACAGGCTCAGGGTCAGGATGGTATTTTCGTTCCAATAGGGCTGTGCGTCTGTAAACAGGATATTGGGAAAGGGCAGGCCATAGGCGCCGTCGATAATCAAAGGTATATCGTGGCTGCGGGCGATGTTATCGAGGTGAGCCACCTCTTCGTCGGTGAGGGCATTACCGGTGGGATTGGTTGGCCGCGATACGCACAACGCCCCGGCTTCATCCCCCGGTCGCAGGCGAGAAAAATCCACGTGGTATTTGAACAGGTGGTCATCCAGTAATTCGATATTGGGCCGGGTGGCGGTGAAGAAGTTTTCTGATAGTCCAATATCGCCGTAGCCGATGTACTCCGGCGCCAGGGGTAGATGGATGGATCTGTGCCTGCCATCGGGCATCAGCCCGGCAAACATGTTGTACAACACAAAAAAGGCAGGCTGGCTGCCACTGCTGAGCGCGAGATTCTTGCCCGATAACTGCCAGCCATACTGTTTATTGAGAAAAGTGGCAACCTGCTCGCGGAACGCCTTATCCCCCTGAGGTGACTGGTAGATGCCGAACAGTCTGTGGCACTGCCCGGGATCGGACAGGATTTGTTCCAGCCGCTGCTGGAAAATCGCCTCTATCTCCGGCAGATGACCGGGATTGCCACCACCCATGAAAATCATATCCGGATTTTCATTGAGG
>QNFS01000021.1 GCA_003646415.1 Gammaproteobacteria bacterium | reverse complement strand
GACAGAGTTGCCTCATCAGCAACGTATGATGGATGTTATGGGGCTACAAATTGGCGATGGCACGGCACAGATTATGAAGACTATCATCACTCGCGAAAAAATAGGCTCGATTGGGGTTGCTTATAAATAAATGATGCTTCCCACACCACCCACCACAAAAAAGCCCGGAATAACCGGGCTTTTTTGTGAGTCTCATACTACAAAACTGCTACCCGACGCTAGCCAACTTCGTTGCCCACAATAGAAACAAAGCTGACACAGCGTCCCGGCTGACCGCCCAGATTATGAGTCAAACCCGTTGTAGGATTGTCAATCTGACGCTCACCAGCCTCACCACGCAACTGCAGCCACATTTCATACATCATGCGCAGACCGCTGGCACCAATAGGATGACCAAAGCTTTTCAGCCCTCCATCGGGGTTAACCGGCTGGGCGCCATCGCCATCAAAACGGCCTTCCATTACATCGCGCCAGCCCTCACCGCGCTCTGAAAAGCCCATGTCTTCCATAAGCACCAGTTCGGTCGCGGTAAAACAGTCGTGAACTTCAGCCATGCTGATTTGCTCGCGGGGGTTGGTAATACCCGCTTGCTTGTAAGCATCCTGTGCCGACGCCACCACCTCCTGAAAAGTCGTAAAATCATAATCCCCACTGAGAAACCCTTCGTTGGTTCCCGCGACGACTGAAAACGCTTTGAGGTAAATCGGATGATCCGTATATTTATGCGCATCTTCAGCGCGACACAGAATTGCCGCGGCCGAACCATCCGCTACACCAGAGCAATCAAACACGCCAAACATACCGGCAATTCGCGGCGAGTCGTTAATGGCCTCCAGGGACACCTCTTTACGAAATTGCGCCTTGGGGTTTTTTGCTCCAGCAACGTGATTTTTCCAGGCGATGCGGGTTAACACGTCCTTTAGTTCACCTTCTTCAACCCCGTATTTCTCACAATAAGCAGGCCCCAACAACGAAAACATCGCCGGCGCGGTCATGCTGGATTCAGTACCATCACCATCGGGGCCGGGAATAACCAGACCGGAGTAGCCGCCATCCTTGAGTTTCTCTACCCCGACAGCCATCACCAGATCGTAAGCACCACTGGCCACCGCGTAAGCGGCATTGCGAATTGCCTCACTGCCGGTCGCACACATATTTTCCAGCCGGGTGACCGGCTTGTTGTTTGTCTTCAATGCCTCGGAAAAAAGCATACCGGAAATGCCACTGCCAAAGGTGCCCAACCAATAGGCATCGACATCATCCTGGTCGACACCGGCGGACTCATAAGCACTGGTCGCCGCTTCAATAAGCATATCCGAGGCATCCCTGTCCCAGTGTTCGCCAAATGCTGTGCATCCCATGCCAACAATCGCGACTTGATCTTTAATTCCATTACTAGCCATGATGTATTCTCCTAGCGCTGTGGTCGCGCTTTCCAGAAATAATTGTGGACTCCCTGACCGGTATACAGCCGCCGGAAAGTCATTTCGAGTTGATTCCCAATTTTTACTTGTGCCGGATCGGCATCAGTTAGTTCACAGGCCATGCGACCACCGACCTCAAAATCCACGACGCTGGAGATCACCGGAGGTTGCAGGCTATAAGCCAGGTGATCCAATGTAAATGTGGTCACTTTGCAGGGCTCATCCGCAAAGCGCTCTTCTTTCATTTTATCCACCGAGTTGCATTTAACGCAGACTCTCGCCGGCGGTAAATGGCCCTGACCACAGGATTCACACCGCGAGCCGCAAAAACTATACTTCCAGCGCTCATGGCGCTTCATAATCGGGGCTGAAGGCCGGTCAGGGTCGGGGCGTCGCGGTGGCTCGAAGGGCAGAATGCCACGCCACTTCAAATAGGTATTGTAGACAAGCCCATTGTCACCGGAATCTATCCAGTGCTGTACTGATCGCTGCGGCCGCCCACTATTTATCTTGTCAGTCACTTCGAGCACCACGGCATCACAGCCATCCGCGGTAGATAGCAGCAGGATTTTGTCCCCCGGCCTGGCGGTATCAAGCGTATTGGCCAATATCAGCCCGGCGTGGGCGGCGCCACAACGACCGAGATTACCAGCCATCATATCGGCAACTTGCTCGGGCTTGAGTCCGAGCGCCCGTGGAATGCCAGCTACATCACGCTTGTTGGTCGCATCAAGAATTACCGTTGCCAACTCCTCCGGTGCGACACCTGCATCAGTCAGTGCTCGCTGTGCGGTATCGAGACTGACCGGACCAAGTATCTGGATGCCAAAACGTTCCTCCCACTGCCGGGCGAATTGATCGCCGGGCAGGCGCCAGACGTCCAGCACTTCCGTCGTGCTGGATGCCTGGCCCAGCACCTTTGCGATGGCCTGATCGCCAGGCCCGGTGACGAAAGCGACGGCAGCATCGCCACTATCGCGCTCTCGTGCGCCTCCCGGCCCTCCGATGACGACATCGCTGGTACAAATCAGGGAGGTTTTGCCCGCCGCTCCCAAATCCACACCCAACAGCAGCCCGGCCAGCCCCATGCGGGTGTTGCCACCCAACTCCATGGAACGTATTGAAGCGGGCAAATCCAGTGCAGAAGCTATCGCCGCGGCATTGAGCTTCTCTACATAAGGCGGGCTGGTAGTAGCGAAAATCAGCGTGTCGATAGCGCCATTATTATTGCTATCAAATACGCGTTTTGCCTCACGACCCGCCTCCACCGCCATGGAAACTGAATCTTCGTCGTAACTGGCAACCGCGCGCTCACCCCGGCCACCGCCGATGGCCGCTCTCGCCAACCGGTAGTACGGCACATAACTCCCATAATCAAGTATTCCGGACACATTTACCCCCTTAGTAATTAAGCAATTGATGTGACTGCATAGACATCGACCGGCACAGGAAAAACCACCGAAGCACTCAAAATCACCGTGCCTGACCGTAAACAAAGTGGTCCATAATCTACCAATGGTATTGGTCTGTCAACGCACCAGATTACTCCGCTGCTGAAGCTGTGTCCATGCGCCTGTACGAGATTATATTGAATATCCTGAGCGGAATTCATTGTCTTCCCCTGATTCTAGTTTAGAATAACGCAAAAATTGGCCGTGTTATTGCGCTCGATTTCCATTGGGCAAGGTAATCACTGGTTTTCACCATCGATTGCGCAGTCGATTTGTCCAATGACTAACTGGAAAAAGGAGTTGGATTATGCAGCTGAATGAGGGCGTGCAGTTTGGTTTTATAGGTGGCTTTCCTGATGCGACCGCAGCGAAGGCGACGGTAGCAATCGCTGAGGAGCTCGGTTTTGATTCATTATGGGTGGGGGATCATGTTGCTTTTCCAGTGCCTATGTTGGATCCCTTGTTGCAGTTGGCCCTGGCTTCCGCTTTTTCCACTAAATTAACTTTAGGCACCGGGGTTTATTTATTGCCTTTGCGACATCCGACAGTGGTGGCCAAACAGGTATCGACACTGGATTTAATGACTGGAGGCGATAGAGTGATTTTCGGTGTGGGCATTGGCGGCGAGTTTCCCAACGAGTACGCGGCTTGCGGTGTTGATGTGCATGAGCGCGGGGCCAGACTGAGTGCGGCGATTCCTGCGCTAAAAGAATTATGGAAAGGGAAGCCTGCCTCCTACAAGAGCGAGTTTTATCAATTTGAAAAGGTTGACATGCTGCCTGCGCCCGCTACCGCGGGTGGCCCCCCCGTGTGGTGTGGTGGTCGCGCAAAGGCCGCACTGAGCCGCGCCGCGAGGATTGCGGATGGCTACCTTTCTTACGCGATTACCGCAGATATGTTTGCTGATTCACTTGAATTTATCGGTGAAGAATTTGAAAAGCAGGGCAGGGAGCAAATTTTTTCTACCGGGCATTTACTATTTATTCGAATAGACGATAGCTATGAGGCCGCCCATAAAACCGCGACCGAGCATCTTAGCCAGCGTTACGCGATGGACTTTTCCAAACCCGCCAAAAAATATGGTGCCTTGGGAAAATCTGAAGATGTCGCACAAATCATATCGGGCTACTATCAAGCGGGAGTACGACATTTTGTGCTTGATTTGGTAGGCCCATTTTCTGAGCGAGAAGAGCAGTTGCAACGATTTTCACATGAGGTAATACCACTTTTATCCTTTAGTGATTGAAATCAGTAGTGCCCGAGATACTACCCGGGCAAACTAATCTGATATATCTTATCCGCGGCTCTGTAAGCCACTTCGGACCCTGGATAAGCGGCAATAGCGTTTTCAGCACAACCCAAAGTGGCTTACTCAAGGGCGCTTCGCTTTATCCATTGGCGAAAAAAGCGCTACAACTCCAACTCTTGAATCTTTAATCTGACTGGAGACTGCTTCTTGTTTTACGGCTGGATTTTACTGGCCTATGTCAGCGCTTGTTATTTCGCGATTGTAGGCGGCGGCTTCTACGGTTTCACTGTGGTGATGCCAAATATGATTGAGACACAGGGCTGGAGCCGTACCGTGGGTTCAGTTGGCGTCTCGATCATGATGATGACCTTTGGTCTGAATGCCCCATTGATCGCAATACTGATTGCCAGGATCAAAACACATGGAACCATGCTGCTAGGCGGCTTGATAGTCACGCTCGGCTGTATAGTGCTCTATTATTCAAACTCGGTCCTCGCTTTTTATATGGGCTCGTTGCTGCTTGGTGTGGGGTTTTCCACGACATCTATCGTGCCAGGCAGCCACCTGATTACGCAGTGGTTTAACCGCCGCAGGTCTATGGCGTTGGGTATTTTTATGGTCAGCGGTGGCTTGGGGGCCTTTGTATTTGCTCCAGTTTTTGCACAAGTGATTGAATCGACTGGCGACTGGCGAAACGTCTGGTTCTATGTGGCGGTAATCGGAATTAGCGTAGGCGTTACAGGGTTTTTTATCATTCGGGAGCGCCCTTCGGATGTGGGCCAGCACATTGACGGAATTGATCCGAACGATGATGTCGGTAATGGGGGTAAACCTCTGCGACCGGCACGCGTCCACAAGTCTGTGGAAAACTGGAGCCAGCGGGAGGCTTTTCACACCCGCGTCTTTTGGTTAATTTTGTTTGCCTCATGCATTGTAATGACCGGAAATGCAATAGTAACCAGCCAGCTGGTTTTGCATTTAACGGACCTGGGTATTTCGCAGGTTGTTGCTGCCAGTGCGCTGGGTGTTGTGGGTGCGCTGAATACGGTTGGACGTTTCTCTGGCGGTATTTTAGGGGATTTGATCGAGCCCAAATTACTTATGCTGCTGGGCATGATCCTTGAGTTTCTGGGGATTTACGCACTCATCAGTGCTGACCAGGAGTTTCTGGTGTACCTGTTCGCAGTGCTGTTCGGGTTGGGTTTCGGTCTTTATCTTGTCGCATTTACTTCGGTGGTTGTGAACTACTTTGGCGCCAAAAACTATGCCAGGATCTTCGCGCTGATGGGGCTCTGTTACACTCTGTTTATTGCGTCTGGCCCGATACTCGCGGGATACGCGTACGACAGACTGGGCAGCTATGATCTACCGTTCTATGTGATTCTTGGTTTGGGCGCATTTGCGACATTGGCACTCCTTATGATGAAACCACCGGTCAAGCCGCCGGCGTCTACCTGATTCGCTCGCTGCAAGGCGCAGTTCACAGGGAATGGGCGGTCCTTTTCAAGAATTGCAACGCGGCAGCGGGCGGATTGGGCGGCTCCCTTCGAACGAGCCGCCAAGGGCCACCAGTTGAACTTACAGGACAATACCTTTTTCCCGCAAATCAGCGACCTCTATGTCATCCAGCCCCAGGTCAGATAGCACCGCATCAGTATCCTGACCATGAGAGGGCGGGTGCGCTATTGAAGATGACCGCTCACCACCAAACATCGCCGGAGATCGAACAACACGCATGGAGCCCATCAATGGGTGCTTAACTAGCTCCACTGTTTCATTGGCGGTAATCTGTTCCTGGGACAAAACGTCTTCGTAGTCATGGCATCTGGCGGCGGGCACATGTTCATTGCGAAGTCTCGTCAAGAGATCTTCCGTAGAAAACTTGAGAAACGATTCCTTCAGTTCAGCTTTGTAGGCATCCATATTTTCCAACCAGCTTTCAAGTGTGCCAAACCGGGGGTCATCCAATAGATCCTCCCGGCCCAGCGCCCGTGCAAGACCGGCTCTTTGTTGAGCCGTTGCAGCTGAAAAAGTGATCCCCCCATCCCTGGTGTGCGATAGTTCGTAGATGAGGTCTGCAATCAAAGGTTGCTGGATCACATCATCATCCATCAATGTATGATTCATAAAGCCATCTGGAAACATAAAATACAGGCTGGCATCCAGCATGGAAAGATCGATATGCTGCCCATCTCCGGTTTTCTCCCGCTGAAACAACGCTGCGGTAACCGCTTGAACAGCGGTCAGGGCTGTCACCTTGTCACACATCAGGTTCCGGATAAATGCCGGCTCACTTTTCCCCTGCGTTGCGGCAAAGCCAGCATGGGCCTGGATGATAGGGTCATAGGCGGGGGCGTTCTTAAAGGCACCGCGGGTACCAAAACCTGTAATGGCGACAAAAATAAGCCCGGGGTTGCTCTTTCTCAAAAGATCACTGCCAAGGTTTAATCGGTCCATGACACCTGGCCTGAAATTGTGAATGACGACATCGGCCTTTTGCGCAAGCTGCCGTACAAGGGCCTGCCCGGCTGCATCCTTGATATTAATTCTTGCTGACTGTTTTCCTCGATTACAGCTGGCAAATAGCGCGGAGATACCACCTTTGGACGTGCCTAAGTAGCGCATGGGGTCACCCATCTCTATAGGCTCCACTTTAATCACATTAGCGCCCTGCTCCGCCATAATCATGGAAGCGAAGGATGCTGTAACCATCGTTGAAAACTCAAGTACGGTGATATCTTTCAATGGTTTCATTTTTATCTCCATTATTTTGCAGGAGGATGCCTCGACTCATCAGGGTGTATATTACGCATGATTATCGTAATGCATCTTGCGCCGCGTGGCCAAGGTGTGCAACTCGAACTTGTTCCGCAAACAAAGACTAATGCAGGCAGTCCTGATGACAGCAGTGTTGTGTGACACTCCCAGAAAAGGAATTTTCTTTTTTTACATGCCTGTTGAAATCATTACAGCGGGCAGCCATTATAGCCCTGGTCTTACACTGTGGGCGTGGTAACGGCAACTGTTGATATGTTGGGGGAAAAATGACTGATGACGATGTATATGCCGCCTCTACACCCGAGGAACTCGCCGCACTGCCAACGGTATTTCGCGACGGCCTGTTCAAGGATCAGGTGGTCCTGGTATCGGGGGCCGGCGGCGGTATCGGGCTCGCCACAGCGATTCTTTTTGGTCGACTGGGCGCCACCATCGTCTCCTGTGGCCGCAACGCGGACAAGATGGCGCGACTGGAAGAGGCACTGGGAGGTCTCGACATTCCCTGCTTCACCCAGGCCATGACGATTCGCGACCCCGAGGCGGTTGCCGATCTGATCGCAGCGGCCTGGGAGCGCTACGGTCGCCTCGACGTTCTGATCAACAATGCCGGCGGACAGTTCGCAGCACCGGCAATGGACATCAGCCCCAAGGGCTGGAACGCGGTGGTCGACACCAATCTTACGGGGTCCTGGTACATGATGCAGGCGGCGGCGCGCCAATGGCGCGATCACAAGGCCCCGGGGAGCATCATCAACAATGTCGCGGTTCTGGGCATGAGCGGCGCCGGCATCCCACACACCGCAGCGGCGAGAGCCGGTCAGATCACATTGGGACGATCGCTGGCCCTGGAATGGGCGCCCTACAATATCCGCATCAATTCTGTCGCCATCGGCGTCGTTGCCAGTCCTGGCCTGGCCAACTACCCCGAAACCGCCAGGCCGAGCTTCGATCACAATATCATGCGGCGTGTGGGCTCGGTTCAGGATGTCGCCCAGGCAAGCGTTTATCTGGCCGCGCCATCTGGTGATTTTATCACCGGTACAACTATCACTGTCGATGGCGGCGCCGATATCTGGGGTGAATACTGGCCGCTGGGCCGACCAGACTATTTCAAAGTGGACTATTAAGGCTGGTCAGAAAAACCCTCCATCAACGCTTTGCAGGTTTTGACATTAAATTCCTGTTATTGTGAATTTACTATATGCTGTCGAACCCAGAATAAGCCTGCCCTTTGCGGATCGACATGACGAAAGGTGGCGTTCCAGATTTGCAAGAGCGGCTGCGGCGAAGTCTAATCATTAGTGGAGGTTTTTATGAGTGAAGATCTGGTTTTATATGAAGTTGAAAATTATATTGCGACGATTACCCTGAATCGTCCACATCGACGTAATGCGTTGGCTGTCGAGTCGTTTGATCGACTCAATCAAATTTTTAAAGAGATTGATCAGAACCCCGATGTCCGGGTTGCCATCATCACAGGCAGTGATTGCGGTACGTTTTGTGCGGGCATGGATCTCAAACAGGCGGCTGAAATCCGTGAGAAAGAAGGCGTTGACGTACTCTCCAAGATTGGTGACCCGTCTTTTGCCAGCATGCGCGACATCAGGACGCCATTGATCGCAGCGATCAATGGCCATGCGCCTGCCGGTGGCATGATGCTGTCGCTTAACTGTGATCTACGTGTCGCGGTCGAGTCAGCGACCCTGGCCATCACCGAAGTACACCGTGGCCGCGGATCCCCCTGGGCCATGCCCTTGTTCTGGCAAATGCCTCAATCTCTGGTGACAGAACTGACCCTGGTTGGCGACCCCATGCCGATCAAACGTTTCTACGATATTGGCTATATCAACTACCTCGAACCGACGGTTGAGAAAATGATGGAGCGTGCACGTGCTTTGGCCGGTCGCATCGCGAGCGCCGCCCCCCTCTCGGTGGAAGCGGCCAAGCTCAGCGCAATGGCCGCTATGGACCTGACAACAGGTCATGCACTTAAAGAGGCCAGTCGTCTGCACGAAAAAGCATACCAAAGTGAAGACGCGATTGAAGGCCCCAGAGCGTTTGCTGAAAAGCGCGCGCCCGTCTGGAAAGGTCGTTAATTCCAGGTAGAGAAATGAGAAAAGCTGCGCAGGCTATAACTGCGCAGCTTTTTCTTTGTTCCTTATCTGAAGCCGGGAGCTGACGGGGACACTACACTAGAACGGGATGCCCATCTTCCGGCAATCATTATTGTATCGCTAAAAACCTTCGTCGAGATCAGCATAGCGAACGATTTTTCCTGCGCCGCCTTGTGATGTTATTTCGATAATGCTGTGACAGCAATTATGCATTCGTGGCGGCTCCCAAAACTGGCTTAGCGGCCGGCCCTCATAGTGGCATAGCACGGATTTGATCCATGCGCCGTGACTGATGATAACGACTTCCTGCCCCCTACACATGGCGACAATATCGGCTATCGCGCTTGTGGCACGATTTTGCAGATCGGAAAAAGTTTCAGCGCCAGTGACATCAAAGGTATGGGGTTCCTGGCGGAAGGCGTGGCTGGCCTCGGGTTCACGGACTTCAATATCTTTATACAGCTGCCCTTCCCAGCGACCCAAGAAAATTTCTTTAAGAGCGTCAAGATAAGTAAAAGATTGTTCAAGATGGCTCAGGGCCAGCCCGGCGGTCTGTCTGGCCCGCGTACTGGAGCTACAAAACACCCGGTCAAAATCGAAATGCCGCAATTTCCCCTGAAGAGCCCGGGCCTGCTGCTCGCCCGCCTCACTGAGTGCCGACTCCAATTGCCCCTGGATGCGGCCCTCGGCATTCCAGTCAGTTTCGCCGTGGCGGATAAGGTGTAATCGAATCATTTTTCCTGCCTGTGTTGGTTATCACTTTTAGGGGCGACGGTTTATAATGCTAGACCGACATGACCAGGTGGCCTCCATCCACAGGTATAATGGCTCCGTTCATAAATGACCCGGCGTCGCTGGCCAGCAACAGCAGCGGCCCATCCAGTTCTTCCATGTGACCCAGGCGCCCCGCGGGTGTTGATTCGATGTAAACCTTACCCGCGGCACTGTCAAAATACTCGCCATTCATCTCGGTTTTGAAATAGCCGGGGCAGATGGCGTTACTGCGAATATTCTTGCCCGCTAACTCAAGGGCCATATGTTTGGTGAGCTGAATGACCCCGGCTTTGGAGGCGGCATAGATGCCGTGGCCCGTACTGGTCGCCAGCCCAAGTACTGATGCGATATTGACAATGACGCCCCCGACATCGGCGCTGACCATTCGCCTCGCGGCCTCGGCGGCAACCAGCCAGGCCCCTTTGAGATTGGTGTCGACGATAAAATCCCAATCTGCCTCAGTAGTCTTGTGCACCGCTTGTGGCGCGGCGACGCCGGCATTATTGACCAGCACAGTGACGCTACCGAAGGCTGCCTGGGCCTGGTCAAAAGCCGCTGAGACACTGCCTGCATCAGTCACATCCAGGGCAACCGCCAGAGCCTCTCCCCCGGCAGAGGAAATGTCAAAAACCAGGTTTTGCAGGCGGTCTTGCCGCCGTGCGCCCACCACAACCCGGGCCCCGGCTGCCGCCAGTATGTGCGCGAAATGTTCACCAAAACCGCTGGATGCGCCGGTGACCAGTGCGACTTTTCCAGCCAGGCTGAAGCTTGTTAAATCCAGGTGTTTGTTTTCCAACAGTCGCCTCATGTATTTCTATGACAGGAGTTCTCCTGATTTGCACTCAGGGTTTGACAGGCCCTTTACCCGTAACATTGACGCGCCCTGAAACGAAAGCGAACCAGTGACTGCGCCTGACCTTACAAGCGCTTGGCGATTTCTTCCAGCATCACCTCGGTTGCGCCGCCGCCAATGGATTGAACCCGGGCATCACGGGACATGCGTTCAACCGGGGTTTCACGCATATAGCCCGCGCCGCCGTGGAACTGGACGCAATCATACAACACTTTATTCACCAGATCGCCACAATAGGCCTTGGCCATCGACACTTCACGCACACACTCTATCCCTTGAGCATCCATCCAGGCCGAGCTGTAAACCAGCTGGCGGCCCGCCTCAACCTGGGCCGAGCGTTCCGCCAGGCGTTGACGAATGGTTTGTTTGTCCCACAGTACACCACCGAAAGCCGGGCGGTTCTTGACATAGTCCAGTGTCAGTTCAATGGCCTTGCTCGCCTCACCCATCGCCATGGCTCCCAGTACGGTACGCTCGTTCTGGAAGTTTTTCATAATGGCATAAAAGCCCTTGTTGACCTCGCCCAGAATATTTTCCGCAGGCACACGAACATTATCAAAAATCAGCTCGGCAGTATCAGAACACAGCCAGCCGGTTTTATTCAGTTTCCTGCCAACCGAGAAACCGGGGGCGCCTTTTTCCACCGCAAAGATCGTCACCCCGCGCGAGCCTTTGACCGTGAAGTCAGTCTTGGCCGCGACAAAGAACAGATCGCCATATACGCCGTTGGTGATAAACATCTTGGTACCATTGAGCACCCATTCATCGCCATCGAGTACCGCACGGGTCGACATGCCGGCCACATCCGATCCGGCGCCCGGTTCAGTCACCGCCACGGCGCAGATCCGGGTGCCTGCCGTGATGTCAGGCATCCAGCGCGCCAGCTGTTCGGGCGTGCCGACATTGGCCAGATGCGGTGATGCCATATCGGTATGAACCAAAAGATCCGCCGAAAAGCCGCCAAATGTGCAGCGGCCCAGTTCTTCCGCCAGCACCACACTGGCCATGGTATCCAGATCCGCACCGCCATATTTTTCGGGGTAGCGCATACCAAGGAAGCCAAGCTCACCGATCTTGCGGAATATCTCGCGCGGGACTTTGCCCGCCTCTTCCCAGGCATCGCCGTGGGGTACGACTTCAGCCTCAATAAAACGGCGAATTTCGTTGCGCAGCATAATCAGTTCATCGGAAAAATAGGGTGAATTAATCATGTTCATTCCTCGGCTTCGATAGTGACCAGCACGGCGCCCGCATCGACGCTTTCACCGGCGGCAAAGTTGATCTGGACAATGGTACCGCCGCAAGGTGCGGTCAGGGATTGTAGAAGTTTCATCGCCTCAAGCACGACAACGGGCTGCCCGGCACTGACACTGTCACCAAGCTCAACCATGACATCGGAGACAAGACCGGGCATTGGCGCACTCACCTGGTTGCCCGAACCGGGCGCCGCCGCATCACGGTTTGATTGTAAAATCCCGTCACTGGTCAGCACGTCGAGTGTGACCCAACCCTGCGGGCCATGCAGCGTGACGGTATTGCCGTCAACCTGCGCATGGGTGGTGTGACGCAGCCCGTCGATTTCGTAGCAAAGCGTGCCGCCGCGGAGCGTCGCATTGTCCATTTCGATCGGGCCCTGGTCAGGCAGGGTAATCAGGTAGCGGCCATCGCGGCCCTTGATATGTACGTCCTGGTCATCCAGCCTGTAGATCGCTGCGCCGCAACGGCCCGAAGGCTCGGTCACGCGCCAGGCACCCAGAGCAAACCACGGGTCTGACCCTCGCTGACCTGCCTCATTCAACAACCGGACCAGAACCGCCTCGGCCTGGCTCAGCGGGGTGGGTGGCGAAGGCGTCCAGCCATCGGGATATGCCGCGCCCAGTGAAGCCGTGCTGTGAGCTCCGGCAATAAAGTCCGGCATGTCCAGCAGGTCACGCAGAAAGGTGATATTGGTACCGGGGCCGGCGATATGAAAACCGCCCAGCCCACGGTCAAGCAGCCGAATGGCCGAGGGTCGGTCGTGCCCGTGGCTGATCACCTTGGCCAGCAGTGAATCATAGAAATGACTGACCGTGCTGCCCGCCATGACACCACTGTCCACCCGCAAGCCAGGCTGGGCCGGTTCACTGTAAGCGGTGATCCGCCCAATTTCGGGGCGGTAGCCGTTGGCCGGATCCTCGGCTGCGACGCGCGCTTCTATGGCCCATCCGGTGCAACTGATATCTTCCTGCACGAAAGGCAGCACCTCACCCCCGGCAACGCGCAACTGCCACTGGACGATGTCGATGCCGGTGACGGCCTCCGTCACGGGGTGTTCCACCTGCAGGCGGGTATTCATTTCCAGGAAGTAATATTCACCGGTATCAGTATCCAGCAGAAACTCCACCGTTCCGGCGCTGTCATAGCCAATCCCTTCGGTCAAACGCACCGCGCTGTCCAGCAGGCATTCCCTGATGGTGTGGGAAAGCCGGGGCGCGGGGGCCTCTTCGATCACCTTCTGGTGGTTGCGTTGCAGCGAGCAATCCCGTTCATAGAGGTGCAGCACGTTACCGGCACGATCTGCCAGAATCTGCACTTCGATATGGCGAGCGGTGTCGACATAGCGTTCCAGCAGCACCTGAGCGTCACCAAAAGCGGCCTCGGCCTCAGCCCGCGCGGCGGTCAGTTCGGCGGCGAATTCGCTCAGGTCATGCACCTGCCGCATCCCGCGCCCGCCACCACCGGCACTGGCCTTGATCAGCAGCGGGACGCCGATTTTATCTGCCTCTCTGCGCAGGTGCTCGTCAGATTGATCATCACCATAATAACCCGGCACAACCGGCACCTCGGCCGTGACCGCCGCCGCTTTGGCCGCGATCTTGGAACCCATCAGCCGGATGTTCCGGGGGGAAGGCCCGACAAAGACCAGCCCCGCATCAGCACAGGCCTGCGCGAACCCGGCATTTTCCGCCAGAAAGCCATAGCCGGGATGGATCGCCTCGGCCCCGGCACGTTGGGCGGCTGCGATGATTCTGTCGCCGTCCAGATAGCTTTGGGCAGCCTCTGGCGGACCAATATGCACGGCCAGATCCGCCTGGGTCACATAAGGCGCGTCCCGATCGGCATCGGAATATACGGCAACCGAGCGCAGACCTAACTGCTGACAGGCCCGCACAAGGCGCAGGGCGATCTCGCCGCGATTGGCGATAAGCACGGTTGAAAAATTCATCGGCCCGTCCGCCATGGCGGGAGATTCTTGCCCAGGAAGCTGTTTATGCCGATGTTGAAATCGCCACCCGCGCAAAAGCTTTTGCCTTCACCACTGAAGACCACCACGCGCACGGTGTCATCGGCGGCCAGAAGGTCGGCCGCCTGTTTCAACTCGTCGATCAGCCGGCCATTCAGCGCATTGTGTTTGTCTGGCCGGTTCATCGTCAAGCGGGCCACGCCGCGCTCGTCGGTTACAAGAGTTATGGTTTCATATGTCCGCTTGCTCATGCTGCTCTCCTACATTCGATAAACGGGGGAATGGCCTTGAAGTGCCGGTGTGCTGGCAATGACAGAAAGGCACAGGCCCAACACATCGCGGGTCTGGGCGGGTTCGATGATGCCATCATCCCAAAGCCGGGAAGTCGCGTAATAGGGATCACTCTGCTCACCATATTGTGCGCGCACGCCGGATTCGATCGTATCCAGTTCCTCCTGGCTGGCAGGAGGGGCCTTAACGTTGGTACGGCGCAATTCCAGCATCACGTTAGAGGCGATATCGGCAGACATGGTGGCCAGAACGGCACTTGGCCAGGAAAACAGGAAATTGGGCCTGAAGCCGCGCCCGCACATGCCGTAGTTCCCCGCACCATAGGAACCACCGACGATAAGTGAGATTTTGGGCACTCGCGCGGTCGCCTGAGCATAGACCATTTTAGCACTGTTTTTCGCGATGCCTTCGCGTTCGGCATCGGTTCCGACCATAAAGCCGGTGATGTTGTGCAAGAACAAAATCGGGATGTTACGCTGATCGCAAAGTGTAATAAAATGTGCGGACTTCAGCGCGGATTGCGACAAGAGTGCGCCGTTGTTGCCGATAATCCCAACCGGGTGACCATGAATGCGCGCCGTCCCGCAAACCACGGTATCGCCCCATTCGGGTTTGAATTCGCTCAGCGCACTATCATCAACCGTGCGGGCGATAATTTCGCGCACATCATAGGGCAACTTCGGATCGGCGCTGACCACACCTTCGAGTTCCGAAGGCTCGTATCGCGGTGGCAGAACCGGTACAGTTTGCCCTGGTGCGCGCTCAAAATTTGTTTCAGCGATCAACTGACGGGCCAACGCCAGCGCCTGATCCTCGTTCGGAACCAGATGATCGCTAACACCGGAGACACGGGTGTGCATCGCCGCACCGCCCAGGGTTTCGCCGTCGACCTCTTCGTTGATCGCAACCTTGACGATCGATGGCCCACCCAGATGGATACGCGCGGTGCCCTCCACCATAATTACCTGATCCGACAGCGCCGGAATATAGGCCCCGCCCGCCGTGCAGCCACCAAACACGACCGAGATCTGCGGCAGACCCGAGGCCGACATGCGGCACTGGCGATGGAACAAATTGCCAAAGTGGTCGCGGTCGGGAAACACCCTGTCCTGCTCGGGCAGATAAGCACCGCCGCAATCCACCAGATAGAGGCAAGGCATACGGTTGATTTCGGCGATTTCCTGCGCGCGCATGTGTTTCTTCACGGTTTCATGGAAAAAGCTGCCACCTTTTACCGTGGCATCGTTGGCGATAATGACCACATGTTTGCCCGCCACCAGGCCGATGCCTGTCACAATACCCGCGGCGGGCACCTGGTTGTCATACTGGCCCCATGCCGCTAGTGGCGACAGCTCAAGAAAAGCGGTTCCGGGATCGCTCAGCCGGTCGATACGATCACGCACCAACAGTTTGCCGCGGTCATGGTGACGCTGACGCAGTTTTTCGGCTCCCCCGGCGGTGGCGAGCGCCATACGCTCGCGCAGGGTTTTCACCAGTTCCCGGGCATGGGTCCGGTTCTGCTCGAATACAGGGGATCGGGGGTCTATCTGGGATGCGATGCGACTCATGTATCGTCTCCGGTCTGGTTAAGAATTCCGTACAGGAAGAAATCGGCGTAATCATCGCCAGGGGATTGGGCGCCACCCTTTTGTGGGTCGAACCATTGAAGCGTCGCGTTCAACGCGCCAATCAGCAGCAGGCGAAACCGGCGAAGTCTAACATAGTAGCGGCACGTCGGGTCGACGTTTTTCAACAGGCCTCTGCCCGGCCTCAGTCGCCGTAAAGCAATCTACACGAGAAAAGTGGTCTATTGCGCCTGAAATTGATTCTGGCTCTTGCTTTTTAGTGTACAAATCAATAAGTTTCACCAGCTGAATCTGGCTTACTAAATATAATCGGAATCGAGGTCATTATGAGCACACACTTTAACAAGGTGCTGATCGCCAATCGTGGCGAAATCGCGCTTCGGGTTTTGCGCGCCCTCCAGGCGCTGGACATCGCGTCTGTGGCTATTTACCACCACAGCGACCGCCACTCCCCGGTGGTACAGCAAGCGGACGAAGCTGTGGAAATCACCGGTGACAGCCCCAGCGCAGCCCACCTGGACATCAGCCAGATTGTGGCCATCTGTGAACGCCTGGAAGTAGATGCCGTGCACCCCTGCTATGGCTTCCTGTCAGAAAACGCCAACTTTGCCCGCACTCTCGAGGCCGCTGATATCACCTTTATCGGGCCCTCCCCAGAAGCCATTGAATTGATGGGCGATAAAATCACCTCCCGGGATTTTGTCGCCGAGCGGGGGTTCCCGGTGGCGCCTTCGGTCAACCTCAATGCCGACGACCCCAACTGTGTGGAAGCGGTAGCCGATATGCCATTCCCGCTTGTGGTCAAGGCCTCCGCCGGCGGCGGTGGCAAGGGCATGAGCATTGTTCACAGCCCCGACGAACTGCAAAGCACACTGCGCGTGGCGGCCTCCGAGGCAGAGAAGTACTTCGGAGACAAACGGGTTTATGTGGAGCGTTACTTCGCCAGTGCCCGTCATATCGAAGTGCAGGTGCTGGGTGACGGCAAGCAGGTTATTCACCTGGGCGAACGGGAATGCTCCATCCAACGGCGCTTCCAGAAGATTATTGAGGAAGCCCCCTCCCCCGCGCTTGATCAGGTCGAGCGCGCCGACATCTGCGAAGCGGCTGCCGGCATCGCCCGGGCCGCAGGCTACAGCAGTGCCGGTACGGTGGAATTTCTGTATACCTCGGAAGGTGAGTTTTTCTTTCTGGAAATGAACACTCGCATCCAGGTGGAGCACCCGGTGACCGAGATGATCACTGGCATTGACCTGGTGCAGGCGCAGATCCGCATCGCCGCCGGCGAACCACTGGCCCTGCAACAGCAGGATCTGCAAACCAATGGCCACGCCATCGAATGCCGCCTCTGTGCCGAAGACGCCTTTAACGGCTTCACGCCGGAAACCGGCAAGGTGTTCTACCTGAAGGAACCATCGGGCCAGGGCATACGCTTTGACAGCGGCCTGTTCACTGACCAGGTCATCACGACCGCTTTCGACCCCATGCTGGCCAAACTCATTGTTCACGCACCCTCGCGGCAGCAGGCCATCGAGGCCATGGGGGAGGCACTGCAACAACTGGTGCTGCTGGGCGTAAAAACCAACAGCGATTACCTGCAGGCGGTACTGCGGCACCCGGCCTTTATAGAGGGCGACTTTGACACCGGCTTTACCGAAAAACACGTCGACGAGCTGTCACCCCCCACATTGGAGCGTGAGGGCCTGCAGGCCCTGTTGGCGGCAGCTTACCTGAGCGATCGCAGCACCCGTCTGCTGCTGGACGCCACCCCACAGCCCTATGCCGCCATCGGTAACTGGCGCAACTGAGCGGTTAACCAGGAGATTTCATATCATGCAACCCCAGTACACACTTAACGAGCAAAGCCACCAGGTGACCCCGGTGCGAAGGGCCGACAACATCACGCTGGATATCGATGGCCACCCGGTTACCGTTCAACTGCACTGGCTGGACCGACATCACGCCGAGCTGCTGATTAACGGCAAGACCAGGCAGGTCTACGCCGCCCAGGACGACAAACGGCTGTTTATTCACCTCGATGGCCAGACCTGGCACCTGGAGGCACAGGATGAATTTTCCACCGGCTCTGGCGGCGGCGCCGGCAGTGGTCGCTTATCCGCCCCCATGCCCGGGGTAGTCATCGAGGTGAGCGTTGCCGTCGATGATGAGGTTAACGCCGGAGACACCCTGATGCTGATTGAAAGCATGAAACTTCAAACCGAAATCAAGGCGCCCCACGACGGCCGCGTGAGCGCGGTGGGTTTTGAAGCTGGCGCCAGCTTCGACAAGGGCGCCCTGCTGGTCGACATCACCGCTAACGAAACCGCAGAGGAGGAGTAGCGTCATGCGCCGAATTCAATCGAAAATCAATACCAACAGCAACGACTTCAAGCTATACCGCCAGCATAACCTCGAGCAGGTGGCGGAATTCCGGCAAAAGCAGTTTGACGCACGCTACACCCGCCCCCAGCGCGATCTCGATCGTCTCGCCAGGCAGAAAAAGATACTGCCCCAGGAGCGACTGAAACTGCTGCTGGACCCCGGCACACCGTTCCTGGAGTTTTCTTCCCTGGGGGCCAATATGGCCTACGATGGCGCCGCCCCGTCGGCCAACTGCATTACGGGCATCGGCATTGTCGGTGGCCGCGAGGTGGTGATCAACGCCTCGGACAGCTCCAACAAGGGCGGTGCCTGGTTTCCCCTCACGGTGAAGAAAATGGTGCGCGCCCTGGACATTGCTATTGAAAATCACCTGCCAGTGATTCATATGTGTGACAGCGCCGGCGGCTTCCTGCCGTTGCAGTCGGATCTGTTTGGCGACAAGTACATGGCTGGCCGCATTTTTCGCAATCAGGTGCAGTTGGGCAAAATAGGCTGCAAGCAGTTATCACTGATATTTGGCCACTGCACCGCCGGCGGCGCCTATATCCCGGCACTATCGGATTACAGCGTCATTGTGGAAGGCACTGGCGCGGTGTTTCTCGGTGGCCCGCCCCTGGTTAAGGCCGCCACCGGTGAAGATGTGACGGTCGATGAACTGGGTGGAGCCCGTATGCATACCTCCATCTCCGGCACCTGTGACTACTATGCCAACAATGAGCGGGAAGCCATCGCCATTGGCCGGGAAATCGTCACGCAGTGGGAACAGAAGGCCAAGTTTCCACTACAGCGGGAAACCCCGGAAGACCCCTATTACGACCCGTCTGAGCTCTACGGCATTATTCCCGACGACATCAAAAAGCAATTTGATATGCACGAGGTTATCGCCCGCATTGTGGACGGCAGTCGCTTCGCCGCATACCAGCCGGACCTGGGTGAAACCATGGTCTGTGGCTTTGCCAATATCTGGGGTTACAAGGTCGGCATTCTGGCCAACAACGGGGTATTGTTTAACGATAGCACGCTGAAGGCCGCGCACTTTATGGCGCTGTGCGACCACAACCGCGTACCGCTGGTATTTTTACAGAACATCACCGGTTACATGATCGGCAAGGAATATGAGCAACGTGGCATCACCAAAGATGGCGCCAAGATGCTGATGATTCAAGGCGCTGTGGAAGTACCCAAATTTACCGTGATGACCAACGGCTCATTCGGCGCCGGCAACTACGGTATGTGCGGCCGCGCCTGGGACGCCCGTACGATGTTCAGTTGGCCTCATAGCCAGATTGCCGTGATGGGCTCCGACCAGGCCGCCAACACCCTGGCCACCATCAAAGTCAATCAGCTCAAACGCCAGGGCGTTGAACCGGACGATCAGCAACTTGAGGATATCCGCGCCGAGGTGCTGGCCAACTACGAAAACCAGACCAGCGCCTACTACACCAGTTCGGAGATCTGGGATGACGGCATTATCGATCCGGTGGATACGCGCAATGCGCTGGGCATCTCCATTGCCGCCTCCCTCAACGCCCCTATTGGCGAGCGCGGCTACGGCGTACTGCGCCTGTAAGCGGCGCAGCACCCGAAGCGATTTTTGCCGATATTGCCTATTGGTATCAGCCTTACTTTTTCTTTGTATGCCTGAACCCCGTCGCTGGAGGCGTTTCCGGCGGCCCGGCAAAACACTGGGATTTTGACATCCAGTCGGATGCGATATCTCCTTTGACTTTGAGTGTGGTGTCGCCAATGTTCCGTACCTGTGTGACTACCTGGCAGAAGTCTACGGCCAGACCCTCGACCCGCTCAGACTCTGAAGGCTCACCGAACTCCCAAACATCTCCAGATGGCGCAACTAATTTAACAAACGGCATGGAGCCCGGCGGTGTATCGCTGCGAGCCGCGTAAGTCCAGCCATAGGTGTTGACGCCAAGCACTGCAATATTTTTGATGCGATCGGTATTTTCACGTACAACACCCAACACATCGTATGCTGCCTGGCCGTGCGCCCAGGTTTCCATTAGTCGAGCAGTAATACTCGAACGGACACTCATATCCGGCCCGGCCCATTTAAGTCGCTTTTTGGGGTCGGCATTTATAAAGCGCTCTGACGTTTCAAGATAAAAATCGCGCCAGGCCTCCAGCAAGGCCTGGCCGGATAAACCATCTATCCACTCTCGTTCGAATGATTTAATCGATCCGCTATTAACGATGCTTGGCATAGCCTTCTCAATAAACCTGACAAAGCCCTCTTCGTTGACGAGCGACTCATTGGCCGCCCAGTTCCACATGTGCAAATGCTCAAGAATATCGTTGAGTGTCCAGTCCTTAAACAGGGTCTTTTGATTAAAATCAGCATCGCTTAGCGGCTTTAATAGTGTATAAAGCGCCTCTGACTCATCTTTAAAATCGATTGCTTGGCTTAGCATTCTGGCTCCTACTGTTTCGGTTCATCCACATTTTTTCATTCAAATTGATCAACCCACTCGCATCGATCAACACCTTAATTGTGCGCCTCAGGTCGGTATGGCGAAAAAAGCATAACACACAAAGAATGGCCAAAATAGTGCGGCTGGACTGCTCGAACCCATCGTTGGACATGCGTTAAAAGGGGCGCTATTCTTTCACAGGCGTTAACTGGAGGCACGGGGAAACTGTCATCATGCAGGATGTTAGACACGACAGCAGCACCTTCTGCCCCGCACAAAAATAGGGGAAATAATGAATACGTCAGAACTGGAACTAAACCTGATCCAACGAGTTGCCATGGGCGATATTCTCCGCCGCCGGGCGAGAGATAGCGCCAGCGCAGAGGCATTGGTTGACTTCCATAACGGCAATCGCCGCAGTATTACTTATTTTGAATTCAATCAGCAGGTCAACCGGCTCTCACACGGCCTGCGACAACAAGGCTTTGAGGCGGGCCAACGCATTGCCGTATTCGGCACGAATCGTATTGAGTTTATGGTTACTTTATTCGCCTGCTATAAAGCCGGCATCGTGGTTGTCCCCATCAATTTTGTACAAAATCCCGCAACCATTTACTACAACCTCTCCCATGCAGAAGTCAACGGCATAGTTTACGAAGACACTCTGGAATCAATAGTTGTTCAGAGCACAACTGATTCATTGCCTCACTTACAGTGGAAAATCATTATTGGCTCCGAGTCAGACCAGGCTGATGCCACCTATGCCAAATTAGCACAAGGCCAACCCGATCATGAGCTAAACGACTGTATCATTGATGATCGTGATACCGCCCATATCATGTACACCAGCGGCACCACTTCAAACCCCAAGGGAGTGGAGGTTTCACACCTGTCACTGTTTATCAGTAGTTTGTCGACACCTATAATGGTAGGGATGGAAAGGCATCATGCCCTACTGAACATCTTGCCGCTATTCCATACCGCCGCTTTGTCCATCGCGTTCAATTGCGTTCAGCTGGGCGGCAGAATGGTCACACTGCCGGGTTTTGATCCTCAACAGGTCGCTACCATACTGGAACAGGAAGCCATTCAAGTCACAATTTTACTCCCGATGATGTGGAGCGCATTGCTCCAGCTTCCCGATATCAACGGCCGGGATTTTTCCAGCATGAGTTTGGCGATGTATGGCATGGCGCCTATGGATGCCGCTACCCTTGTCCGATTAAGAGAAGTCTTTAAATGTCCATTTCACCTGGGTAGCGGTCAAACCGAGTTTACACCCATGGCCTGTGCCTACTTTGACGGATCTCCCACCGAACATGGTGCGGGTAATTACTGG
>QNFS01000020.1 GCA_003646415.1 Gammaproteobacteria bacterium | reverse complement strand
GGGCAGGCGGGACAGGGCGCCTGTAAGGATCGGGGCAACCAGTAACAGGGCAAACTGCGTGTAATTGAGCTGCAGTTGGTCGCGAATTTCCACGCCGAGTATGGAAAACAGCGTCCACGAGGCGAAACACGCGGCGAAAGCCACCGTGCTGGAGGAGAGGGATAATGCCTGTTGTCGGGTTGCTTCTGTCATAATCAATTTCAATATTGAGGCGCACAACATAGTATTTATAGCCCGCGGTGAGTTGATCTGGGTCAATTGACTGTCAGTGCCCGCATAGTGCCCGTGCCAAAGCGCGGCCTGAATTACCCCCAAGGTGGTACTGCTGAAAATTTAAATAACCTGTGTAAATACAAAGAGATAGTAGGCGTTTTGTTGATTATTCGAGTAGGGGTGAAGCGTCTGGAGTCTTTGGTAGTAGGCCGGGCATTGAGGTATGGAAATGACACTTATAGACGACAAAATATATCATTCGGTCATCTTTCAGATCCTGATGGCCATGCTGCTGATAGCGAGTATGGCACTGGCAAGTATGGGTCTGTCGGTTTATGTGACGGTGGATACCCAGGGTGATGCGGAGGCGATCAATCTGGCGGGGTCTTTACGCATGCAGTCCTACCGCATCGGTAATCTCCTGTCACGGGCGAGCAGTGGGGATGTGGCAGACCCTCTGGCGCGGTTGGTGAAGGAAAAAGAGGAGTTTTCTGAAAAGCTCTATCGTTCCGGTATTTTCGAATTGATAAAACACTCCGGGAATACCCCGCTTAAGGACAGTTACGCAAAAGTGGTCGATAACTGGCGGGAAAAGATGCAACCCACGCTGGCTGTAGCCACTGCCGATGCCCCTGCTATCCACTGGGACGATATCAGGCGCGAGTACAATCAGCACCTGGAGGTGTATGTCGATGACATAGACCGGATGGTGATGCACATGCAGCGCAACACTGAGGGCAAGATTGAACTGCTGGGTATGACGGAGGGGGTGAGTATTATCATGATATTTTTCATCATGATATTTTTCATCATTAAGGCGGATACCAATTTCATAGACCCCCTGCGTGGCCTGGTACAGGCGGCAGAGCAGGTTAAAAGGGGTGACCTGGATTACCGTACCAACTACAAGGGCGACAATGAACTGGGCCTTCTCAGCCAGACCTTTAACGATATGACCCAGAGCCTTCAGGTGCAGTATCGCACACTGGAAGAGCAGGTGGCTGAGCGCACGGAGAGGCTGCATAAATCCAACCAGGCACTCTATTTTCTATATAAAACATCGCAGGAGATTTCTTCCAGCCCCTACGATCAACAGTTGCTCAATGTCTTCCTGTCTGATTTGAAAAAGGTGATTGAAGTTGATTTGATCAACATCTGCGTCAACCCGGAGCCCAATGTCACCGAATACGACATCATCACGACAGCGGCAACCGGGGAAGGGATGTGTTTTGGCGACTGCGAAGACTGCAGTATGGCCTCCGGCCTCGCTGTGAGAGTGTCGAACCGGAATGTTTCCCTGCCGCTAAAAAACCGCGACGACGAATACGGGTTTATCTATGTTCGTACCCGGGGCGGCGCGGAGTTGGAACCCTGGCAATACCAATTATTGAAGACGGTCGCTGAAACCCTGTCCACCGCTTTTGCTTTTCATTATACGCTGGCCCAGGAGCACCGTGTCATCTTGCATGAGGAACGCTCAACCATAGCCAGGGAACTGCACGATTCCCTGGCGCAGTCCCTTTCCTATATGAAACTGGAAGTGGCGCGCTTGAAAAAAATGATAGAGCGGGGCTTTGAACCGGAAAAGGTGGAAAATGTGATTAATGACCTGCAGGAGGGGCTGAATGCGGCCTACAAGCATTTGCGAGAATTGCTGGTAACATTCCGGGTAAAGCTGGATGCGCCCAACCTGCGGGCGGCACTGGAACATGCGGTGCAGGAATTCGATGAAAAAACGTCGGCCAGAGTGACGCTTGATTATAGCCTGGGTGCCTATACCATGGGGCCGAATGAAGATATACATGTACTGCATGTTCTGCGTGAGGCGTTGAACAACGCGGTAAAGCACTCGCAGGGCGACCGAATATCGTTGCGCTGCGGCCGTAGTGAGAATGGCGAGGCTGTTTTTACTGTTGAGGACAATGGCATTGGTATGCCGCCGAACCCTGAAAAACAGCACCACTATGGTATCTACACCATGCGCGAGCGGGCGCAGCGATTGGACGGTGTATTGACCTGTGATCGTCGCGCATCGGGTGGTACCCGGGTGCAACTGCGATTGAAGCGTACACCGGACCTGTTGCATGCCTGATCAAAGAGGATCTCAAATGCCCAAAGCCAAGTGTACAGTCCTGTTGGTTGATGATCACCCGCTCCTGCGCAAGGGCGTCAGCCAACTGCTGGAGTTGGAAGACGATATAGCAGTGATCGGTGAGGCGTCCAGTGGCGTGGACGCCATACGCCAGGCACTGGACCTTGCCCCGGATCTGATTCTTCTCGATCTCAGTATGAAAGGCATGGACGGCATCGAAACACTGGGTGCGCTGCGCGATGCCGGTGTGGACTCGCGTATTGTGGTGTTTACGGTTTCGGACGATCGCATCGATGTGGTCTCCGCCCTGAAGTCCGGTGCGGATGGCTACTTGCTGAAGGATACTGAGCCCGAGGCGCTGGTCGACAATATTCGCCAGGCTTGTTCCGGAAAGATGGTGCTCAGCGAGGAACTTACTGAAGTGCTGGCCCTGTCGTTTCGCAACGAGCGGGAAAAGCAGGGGCCGGATTTGACCTTGCTGACTCGTCGCGAACTACAGATAGCCAAATATATTGCCGGAGGCCTAAGCAATAAGCTGATTGGTCGCAAACTGGACATCGCTGAATCCACCGTCAAGGTACATGTCAAGCACCTGCTCAAAAAGCTTGGCCTGCGCTCGCGGGTGGAGGCGGCGGTGTGGATGGTGGAGCAGCAGAAGTAGCTTTGTGTCTAGGTGGGGCTCGCCTACCACCAAAAAATCACAGTCTGACACCACCTTCCGGGAGCTTGCCTGAGGTACTTTTAACTAATTGATTATGAAGGAAAAAGGCGCAGCTCAATATTACTACTTTGGGAGTATTTTGCCATTCATGGCAGGGGAGTCAATCTACCGCACATGATCTACATCAACGCTGGCTTACGCTATAAAAAATATATTGCGCTCAGAAAAATTCCGATGGAGTGTTAGCAATGTCAGAAAGCAGAATCAATTTACTGGATTTCAAAGATCCTAAAATCAAAACGCTACACTTTACCTGGTTTGCATTTTTCCTGACCTTTGTGGTCTGGTTCAGCCATGCACCCATGTTAGCGGTGATTAAGGAAGCCTTTGATTTGACAGCGCAACAGGTCAAGGCGCTGATGATTCTCAATGTCGCCATGACGATTCCGGCACGGATCGTCATCGGTATTCTGGTGGACAAATTCGGCCCCCGTCATGTCTATAGCGGGTTATTGGTCCTTTCCGGGGCAATCTGCCTGTTGTTCGCTACCGCCAACAGCTACGAGCAGCTTGCCCTGTTCCGCTTTTTGCTTGGTTTTGTCGGTGCCGGTTTTGTGATCGGTATCCGTATGGTGGGTGAATGGTTTCCCGCCAAGCAAGTTGGCCTGGCGGAAGGCATTTATGGTGGTTGGGGCAACTTTGGCTCCGCTGCCGGCGCCATGAGTCTGCCCATCATCGCCCTGATGATTGGTGGTGATAATGGCTGGCGTTACGCCATTGGTGGTACCGGAGTGATTGCGGCGATCTACGGCGTCATTTACTTCTTCAATGTACGCGATACCCCCAAGGGTTCCACCTACTTCAAACCTAAAAAGTCCGGTGGCCTGGAGGTCAGCAGCTGGGGGGATTTCTGGTTTCTGCTGGCGATGAACATTCCCATGTACATCGCACTGGCGGTGCTGACCTGGAAGCTGTCTCCGGCCAACCTCGGCTTGCTTGGAGACACAGCCTGCACCACCATCTATGTCGGTCTGGTTGCCCTGTATATCTTCCAGTCGAGCCAGATCTGGAAAGTCAACCACGAGCACCTGAAAGAGGGTGTTCCCGAGATGCAGCGCTACAAGTTCAAGCAGGTGGCGATCCTCAACTGGGCTTATTTCGCGACGTTCGGCTCAGAATTAGCCGTGGTATCGATGTTGCCACTATTTTTCCTGGAGACCTTTGATGGCCTCTCCCCGGTTCAGGCCGGATTGCTCGCCTCTGGTTTTGCCTTCATGAACCTGGCGGCGCGCCCCGGCGGCGGCTGGATGAGCGACAAGTTCGGCCGGCGCAAAACCATGCTGATTCTGATTTGTGGCCTGGGAATAGGCTACTTTATGCTCAGCCAGATCAATGGGGCCTGGTGGATTCCAATGGCCGTTATCGCCACCATGTGCTGCTCCTTCTTCGTCCAGGCGGGTGAAGGCGCGGTATTTGCCATGGTACCCCTGGTACAGCGCCGAATGACCGGGCAGATCGCTGGTATGACGGGTGCCTTTGGCAATGTGGGGGCGGTCACCTACCTGACTATCCTGTCTTTTGTGGATTACAGTACGTTCTTTATGCTGATCAGCGCATCTGCGGCCCTGATCTTCCTGCTGGTCATATTCCTCGAAGAGCCGAAGGGGAAAATGGCAGAGATCCTACCCGACGGTACGGTTCAGCTTATCGATGTAACGTGACGTAAACCTGGAAACCACAGCCGGAACAGGATGGGGGCAGAGAGTTGGAACAGGCTAGATCTTTCAAGGCCACCGTAGCCACATACACGGATGCGGGGGCCAAAAAGGCCATCAACGAAGACGCGATCGGCTTTCGTGTGCCCGAAGATGATCTTCTGTCCACCAAAGGCGCTGTGGTGGTCGTCGCAGACGGCGTCAGTTCCGCTGAGGCGGGCAGGGAAGCCGCACACCGCTCAGTTGAAGCGGTTCTGGATAACTACTTTACGACGCCCGAGCTGTGGAGTGTCAAGCACTCTATCCAGAAAACACTGACCAGCCTCAACAGCGAGCTGTACGAACTGGGTCGCGCGATGCCCGATGAGGCCCGGGGCTATATCTGTACCCTCAGCCTGATGGTCATCAAGTCGCATCTGGCGTATCTGTTTCACGTGGGCGACAGCAGAATCTATCGCCTCAGTGCCGGGGATGGCTCTTTCACCCAGCTTAGCAAAGACCATGTGGCGGCTATCTCCGACGAGAAGCAATACCTGATCCGCGCCATGGGTATGGATACCACCTTGAATATCGACGCCAGCACGGTAGAGCTGCGCCGGGGCGATATTTTTTTCCTGGATACAGATGGCATACATGATTTTCTCAGTGACGATGAAATCAGGGCACTGATCACCGGTGGCCAGGATGACTTTGAGCAAACCTGCCGGCAGCTGGTTGAACAGGCGTTGCAGGCCGGCAGTGACGATAATCTCAGCTGCTGCCTGTTGCGCATTGATCACCTGGGCGTGGAAGAGAAAGGCGATTTCAGCGAGCGCCTGACCAAATTGCCATTTCCCCCGGAGCTGCGTCCCGGCCTCAAGATAGATGGTTACGAAGTGCTGCAAGAGTTGTGGGCAAGTGAGCGCAGCCAGTTATATATTGTTCGCGATAGTCAATCCGGTGAAGAGCTGGTGATGAAAACCCCCTCGGTCACCTACGATGATGACCCCGCTTACATCGAGCGCTTTATTGCCGAGGAGTGGATTGGCAGCCGGATTGATCACCCCAATGTAGTGAGTATTGTGCCGGCAGAAAAGGGCGCGCAGCACTTTCTGTACTACCTGATGGAAAAAGTGCCGGGCATTACCCTGCAAAAATGGATAGAGCAGAACCCCGAAGCCAGGCCCAGTGTGATGGCCCGGATGATCCTGAAGATTGCCGATGGCATATTCGCGATGCATGCGCAGCAGGTGGTTCACCAGGATTTGAAACCGGGCAATATCATGATTCTGCCGGATGACAGCATCAAGATTGTCGATTTTGGCGCGGTTTACGCGCCGGGTTTACAGGAAATGTTCAATCCCTTTGAGCGGGAAATCGCCCTGGGGACCATGGACTACGCGGATCCCTCCTACCGCTTTGGCATCAACACGTATACAAAGGGTGATATCTACTCTCTGGGAGTCATCGCCTACGAGATGTTTACCGGGGGCAGCCTGCCCTACGGCCAGCGCATGGAGCGTTGTAAGACACTGGAGGATTTTTACAAGCTCGAATACATCCCCAGCAATCAACACCGGGAGATTATTCCTGTGTGGTTTGATAAGGCGCTGGAAAAAGCCTGTAAAAACAACCCGGATGAGCGTTATGACTCCCTGGAGGAGTTTATTCACGACCTGCAGCACCCCAACCCGGAATTTCTCAAGGACAACCCCGGTAGCAAGAGTGAAGGTAATACGGTTTTCTTCTGGAAAATCCTTTCGTTCCTGTGGTTAGCCATACTGCTGGTTGTCCTGATCCTGATTTTTCAGAACAATAGCTGAAGCAGAGCCCTTCACCTTCACTGCAGGTCACTTTGTGCTATCGCTTGAGCCTGTTTCAGCTCCTTGTATACTTTCACCCCTTTTTTGCGCTGCAGTTTGAGTACCTTGATGTCCTGTTTGATCTTGCGGCGTTCGTGCTCGTCGTCAATCTCGTCCAGGCTGATGTAGAGTTCCTTCTGGCTTTTCTTTAATTTCTGTAATACCTTGCGCAATTTCTTGATGTGTTTCCTGTCGGCATCCTCTTCAACTTCAAGTAGCGCGCCCAGCTTTTCAAACAGTCTATCGTTTGTCATATCAATTCCTTACGGATGTCTCTGCGGCCTGTTCCCTATCGACCTCATCGGCGATAGTGTCGATTTCATGCGGTTCCAGTGCCAATTCATCGTGCACCTCGTCGTCATCGGTCAGGGCGGCTTTGTGCAGCTCTTCATACATATCAAGCAGCTTCTGAATCACCTCCTTGACGTAGGTACCATCGTTGATCAGGGAGGTGGCGGCCTGTGAGGTAATGAGACCCTTGCGAATCAATTTATCGACTGCGCGGGCCGCCTGATTTTCCGCATCAACAATAGCGACTCTAATCTGGTCCAGTGACAGTAATGTTACAACGGCATCGTCGCCATCGCGTAATGCGGCCAGTTCGCGCAGCACCACGCCGATGCGCGCGCGAAAACGGTTGTACTCGCGCCGGATATCCGGGTTTCCGCTCAGCATGCATGGCAGCAGGTTCTTGCGCAGGTGTTTAACCGCCTTGATCGCCGCGACCACGTCCATATTGGCGCGTCTCAAGGCGTTGTAGGCTTCAGCGTATTCCCGCGGTGCCTCGGCTTGGGCGCGGCTCAAAAATTCGATATTGGCGCTGTAGATGTCCTTGATATTGCGTGCGTATTGATCATCAAGGTCCAGTGTGATGATCTTGCCGGGAGTTTCCACCAGTTGCCACAGGTCCTCATCGCTGGTGATACTGGCCCGGCGCAGGCTGATACCGTGTGCGATTACGGTAAAGGCATTACGGAACAGGTGCTGGGTTTCCTTGGTGACAGCTGTCAGGGCGACATCGGGAAGGGCAAGTGAGGCCTCGCTGAGGTAGCGCGGCCTGTCTCGCTCGACTTTGTCTTCGCGCAGTCGCCGCTCCAGCCAGGTCACCAGGGTATTTATCATGGGCAGCATCAGCAGTACACCCAGCAGGTTGAACAGGGTGTGGAATACAGCGAGCTTGAGCGTATGGTCGGTCTCGGCGATACCCACCCAGGAGCTGATGATATCGACAGCACCCAGCAGTGGTTGTATAAACACCAGGGCTACCAGGCCTGTCACCATATTGAATACCAGGTGCGCCGCAGCCAGGCGCTTGCCACTGATATTGGCACTGAGCGAACCCAATATGGCGGTGATTGTGGTGCCGACATTGGCGCCAATGGCCAGCGCCAGGGCGTTCTCATAGGTGATTTGTCCCACCGCCAGGGCGGTGATGATGAGCGTCAGGGTGGCGTGGCTGGACTGCATGATCACCGTGGCCACAATACCGATCAGGGTGAATACCAGCAGTCCGGCAATACCAGTCATGGCGTATTGTGTCAGGTCGATGTGCTGGGAGTAGGCGGCAAAGCCCTCTTTCATATAGTGAATGCCCAGGAACAAAAACCCGATACCCACCAGTATCCAGCCCAGTCCCTTGATTCTCTGCGACGACTGCATCAGGAACACCACGCCGAACACCAGAATCGGCAGCGCATAAGCGGAGAGGTTCACTTTCAGGCCGAAACCAGCGACAATCCACGCCCCGGTGGTGGTCCCCAGGTTGGCACCGAAAATAATGCCGATGCCCTCGGCCAGGCCAATCAACTGGGCGCTCAGGAAAGAGATGGTGATCACTGAGACCAGCGAGGAGGATTGCATCAGGGTGGTGCTGACCACGCCAAAGGTCAGGCTTTTCCACAGGCGATCTGTGCTGCTGGTGAGCACACGTTGCAGTGTGCCGCCGCTGTAGGCTTTGAAGCCCTGTTCCATGCACAACATGCCGAACAGGAACAGTGCAACGCCGGCCGCGATATCCTTGAAATTGCTGCTCACCCAGAACCCGTAGGACAGCACCAGGAAAATTGAAGGGAGCAGGATGCGACCAAGCATGGGCTGGGGTAGATCTCCTATGAGCTGTGGTGTTTACAGTATTATAATCGGTGCCCGCGGCATTATAGCCAAAGTGCAGGCAGTTTTCTTGATCCACGACATTTAGCCCTGACCATAAAACGGGTTTACTTACGGTCGGGCAATACAGCTATGCAGATAGAACAATAGGGTGAGGCGTTTAAGCAATGGATATGAACGATATTTCTCAAATAGAGCAGGCCGCGGGTTTTGGCCGTTCCGAGCTTTTTCGTCTGGGGGTGGCACTGCTTTTTATTATTGCCATCATGTTGTATTCCGTTGGTTCTGTCGCCGATGTACCCGGTAGCGTCATGTTGGTTGTGGCCGCGATGATTGGCGGCTATATGGCGGTGAACATCGGGGCCAATGATGTCGCCAACAACGTGGGGCCGGCGGTCGGTTCGCGCGCGCTGACACTTACCGGAGCCATCCTCATTGCCGCGATCTTCGAGGCTGCAGGTGCTCTTATAGCCGGTGGTGAGGTGGTGAGTACGATAAAGAAGGGCATCATTGATCCCGCGCTGATCGCTAATACGGATACATTCATCTGGGTGATGATGGGAGCGCTGCTGGCCGCGGCGGTGTGGCTCAATATCGCCACGGCCCTGGGTGCGCCGGTATCAACGACCCATTCCATCGTGGGCGGTGTGCTGGGCTCAGGCATAGCCGCCGGTGGTATCGGGATCGCCAACTGGGGGAAAATGTCCCAGATCGCCGCCAGTTGGGTTATCTCACCGGTGCTGGGTGGTCTTATTGCCGCGGTATTTCTCTTGCTGATAAAACGCACTATTACCTATAAAACGGACATGTCCAGCGCCGCCGTGCGCATGGTGCCCATACTGGTGGCCTTGATGGTCTGGGTCTTCGGTGCCTATTTGATGCTGAAGGGCTTCAAGAAGATATGGTCGGTCGATTTTTCTACAGCGCTCATGATCGGCCTGGCTCTGGCTGTGATTGTTTTCGTTGTGGTACGCCCACTGGTCAAACGGGCTGCCGGGCGGCTCCCCAATGAAAAAGCCAGTGTTAACCGCTTGTTTACACTGCCGTTGATCGGCGCGGCAGCCCTGTTGAGTTTTGCTCATGGCGCCAATGACGTGGCCAACGCGGTGGGACCACTGGCGGCAATCAACGAGGCCATTTTGCACGGTGCCGTCGCGGCCAAGGCCACCATCCCCCTCTGGGTGATGATGGTGGGTGCGATAGGGATTGCACTGGGCCTGGCACTGTACGGTCCTAAACTGATTCGCACGGTGGGCTCTGAGATTACTGAGTTGGACCAATCCCGCGCCTATTGTGTCGCCATGGCGGCAGCTATTACGGTGATTATCGCCACCCAGTTCGGATTGCCTGTGTCCTCTACTCATATTGCCGTCGGCGCCGTATTTGGCGTCGGCTTTTTACGTGAATACCTCAAGGCGAGCCACGCCAAGCGTATCGATGAGATCAAATCCCATCACCATGGGGCCGATGAGCAGGTTGTTGAAACCTACCTCAGCCGATTTGAGGCGGCCAGCGTTTTTGACAAGGGTATTATGATCCAGGAGTTGAAAAAGCAGTCGGCAGAAAGTGGTTTGAGTAAGAAAGAGCGCAAGAACCTGAAGCGCATTTATCGCACCGAACTGGTGAAGCGCGCGGCGTTACTGAAAATTGTAGCCGCCTGGCTGGTTACCGTCCCCGCTTCCGCCGCGTTGTCGGCTATATTTTTCTTCACCATCCGCGGCATGATGCTGGAATAATCTGTAGCAACTCGTTCCTGTCCACGGGGCCGACAGGCTGGTAGAGTTTTTGCAAAGCTACTAGTAAGTAAGCATCGCTTCAACATAATGATAGGTTGATACCATGATTTTTTTCAAATGTCGCACACTGCTGGCCGTGTTCCTCACAGTGCTGTTCGCAGCCTGTAGCGGAACGCCGACCACTCTCACGGCAACCACGGACTTTTCTCAGAGTTTCGATTTTTCCCGGGTCAAAAAAATAGCCATACAACCCATCGATCGCACGGTATTGTCAACAATCATGGTGTCCGATACCCAGGTTGCCAATATCAATCGGGCCATCACAGATGAACTTACACATCGCGGTTTTACTGTAGTGGCGAGCAATGCGGATGCGGATTTGTTGCTGACCTGGCACCTGGTGACCAAAGAGCGGACCAATGTGAACTCCTATGACACATCGTCCCGCTATAATTGCTGGAATTGCCGCGCCGGCCCTGCGGATATTTACGTCACCCAAGGCACATTTATCGTCGATATGGTCGACCCTGTCGGGCTGCAGTCGGTGTGGCGGTCGGTTTTTGAATCGCGCCTGAGTGGCCAGCCGAATGCAGCCGAGGCCGAGGCCAATCGGCGCGGGGCCGCCAGCGCCGTTTTTGCCAGATTTCCACCCGGGTAAAGTGGCTTGAAAGGTGGCAAGCGATAGCCGGCGCGCCGCTCGGGCCTGTTTTCATTGGGGTGCCAATGAAGTAAGATGCGCGCCCTTCGACCTGTGCCGGCATTGCCCTGCGAACGCGCGTAACCAGTAACCTGAGAGATTTCCCATGACATTTGACCAGCTCGGCCTGTCCGTGCCACTACTGCGTGCAGTCGAAGAAAAGGGCTATAGCGAGCCATCGCCGATACAGGCTGAGGCTATCCCCGCGGTTCTTACCGGCCGCGATGTGATGGCTGCCGCGCAGACCGGCACCGGCAAAACAGCCGGCTTTACCCTGCCCATCCTGCAATTGCTGCACGCCGGCGGATCGCCGCACCCGCACCGCATTCGCGTACTGGTTCTCACGCCCACCCGGGAGTTGGCTGCGCAGGTGGCGGAAAGTGTCACTACTTACGGCGCGCACCTGCCATTTAAAGCGGCGGTGGTATTTGGCGGTGTAAAAATCAATCCGCAGATCGCAAAGTTGCGCCAGGGCGTTGATATTCTGGTGGCCACGCCGGGTCGTTTGCTGGACCTGCATCAGCAGGGTGAGGTGAACTTCAGGGACCTGGAAATACTGGTGCTGGATGAAGCGGATCGCATGCTGGACATGGGGTTTATTCACGATATTCGCCGAATAATCAAACTGCTGCCGGAAAAGCGCCAGAACCTGATGTTCTCCGCCACCTTCGCCAATGAAATCAGAACCCTGACCAACAAGATGCTCCACAACCCGATAGAAGTGGAGGTTTCTCCACCCAATGCCACCGCGGAATTGGTAGAGCAGTGGGTTTACCCGGTGGATAAGAAAAGTAAACCCGCCTTGCTGCGGGAACTGGTGGTCGGGAATAACTGGCGCCAGGTGTTGGTATTCAGTCGCACCAAACATGGCGCCAATCGCCTGGCGCAGTATCTGGAAAAAGCCGGTGTCAATGCGGCGGCTATTCACGGTAACAAGAGTCAGGGTGCGCGCACCAGGGCTCTGGCGGGTTTCAAGGCCGGCCAGATCCGGGTGTTGGTGGCCACGGATATCGCCGCCCGCGGGCTGGATATCGAGCAGTTGCCCCAGGTAGTGAATTTCGACCTGCCCAATGTGTCGGAGGATTATGTGCATCGCATCGGCAGGACCGGGCGAGCTGGCTCAAGCGGTAAGGCTTATTCACTAGTCAGTGCCGATGAGATCAAACAGCTCAACGGTATCGAACAGGTCATCCAGCGACACCTGACGCGCGAGTATATTGACGGCTTCGAACCCGATCACGATGTGCCGCCAAGTGCGCCACTGCGCAAACCGCGCAAGCCGGGGCAGGGGCACCACCAGAAAAGGCACACGGGGTCGCAAGCTGATGGTGGTAAACATACCGCCCGCGGGTGCGGTAGTGAAGGACACAATCGCCCGCGACGGCGGCGCTCTTCCGGTAATAATTGAGTAATATCAAATTTATTGAACACTGCCGCAGGTAGCGGCTTGAGGGAGTTTTTTGCCTTGCAAAGGCATGGGGTTCTAACTAAGCAAGGCAAAAAACTCGCAGAAGCAGCGGGATGTCTCCACTTTCTCCTTAAGTAGGTTTAATATCCGGCTTCACCCGCCTGCAGTGTCGCGGCGAACACCGAATCCAGCAGTTCGTAGATGCTGGAGCGGGGCTTTAGCACATAGATCACATCGCTGATCTGCCCCAGGTCGTAGCCCTCCTTGCGCAGGTCGCCCTTCACCATCTTGAAGGTCCCTGTGGTATCCATATCGCGTTGTATGCGCAGGAATACCGGGCGCGCATAGGCGGGTAGCTGCTCGTTGACATAGGCGGAGAAACTGTCTATATCGAGTTCCTCGACATCATCGGCCAGTACCATGGACGCCATACCCGCACGGCCGTCGGCCCTGGGTAGTTCCACGCCGTAGACGTTACAAAATGCCACCTGGGGGTGGCCGTTGATGATTTCCCCCACTTCATTAGTTGATACGTTTTCCGATTTCCAACGAAAGGTATCACCCACCCGGTCGACAAACTGGTAGTGGGAGAGGCCCATGGCAAAGCCCACATCCACGGTTTTCATCAGGTCGCCGGTATTGAACCAGGCGTCACCTTTGTTGAAGGCATTGCGCAGGATTTTTTTCTCGGTGTCCTCGGCGCTGGTATAACCCTCGAATTCCGTGTTTTTGGCAATCTTGCCGAGCAGCAGGCCAGGCTCGCCCTTGGGGACCTTGATGCAGTGGCCCTTGTTGTCGCGCAGTATCTCATCCGCATCCACGTCGTATTTTACCAGGGCCATGGGGAGGCTGGTCATCCCCACCGTGCAGTCCTTGTTCAACAAATTGATGAAGCCGACATTACCTTCGCTGGAGCCATAGAGCTCCGCGACCCGGCGAATCCCGAAGCGCTCCTTGAACGCGTGCCAGACATCGGGCCGCAGCCCGTTGCCCATCATCGTGCCCAGGGGGTTTCTGTAGTCGTCCTCGCGCTCCGGGGTGTTGAGCAGGTAGCGGCATAATTCTCCGATGTAAATGAAACAGGTTGCGCCGTGTTCACGTACCTCAATGAGAAAGTTGCTGGCGGAAAACTTGCGGCGAATGAACATGCCGGCGCCGCTACAAAATGATGCCCCCGCGCCCAGGAACAGGCCGGTGGCGTGGTACAGGGGCAGACACAGGTAAATGCAGTCGTTCTCATCACACTTTAGACCGCCCTTAGCGGACATTGACGCTCCCAGCAGAAAGCGGCGGTTGGACACGACAGATGCCTTGGGCAGTCCGGTGGTTCCGGAGGTAAAGATATACAGCGCGATATCGCCCAGTGTGACCTGGCCGGTTTCCGGCGGGTTGCCGCTGTCCTCGCCTTCGGCGTCCTCTTCGAGATCCCTGGCCCAGTTAGGGCAGGTGGCCAGTGTAGCATCGGGTACGAACAGGTAGTTCTCGATGCCCTCCAGGTTGTCGTCGGACCGTACATCGGCAATCGCATCCAGCCGCTCTTCACCGAAGATGCACATTCTGGAGTTGGTAATGCTGATGCAGTGGATCAGGGGCCGGCCAACCAGGTTGGTGTTGATCAGTGCCGCTGTCACGCCCAGTTTGTTCAGGGCGACTATGGTGCTCAGTAACTCTATGCGATTTTCCATAATGACGCTCACCGCATCTCCACGCACCAGTCCCAGGGCCCTAAAGGCTGCGGCGTAACGGTTGGCGTGCTCGTTGAACTCACCCCAGGTTTGAGTCTGGCCCTCGAAAATAACTGCTGTGCGCTCGGCAAAGCGCTCGGCGGTGGCTTCTACCCGTGTCGCAAAACAGTCGTGGGTGGACATGGGTCGTAGTTTCAACTCTTTCGCCAGGCGCACCAAGGTGGGGAGTTCTACCAGTGTCGCGGCTATTTCTTTTGCGATCATGTTCAGGTCTGCTCAATAGTGTGAATGGGGGAAGGTAACGGGTCTGCGCCTGTTCAGTATTATAAGCGAAACACTCCAAACAGGGCGGCGTGATCAGACAGGTCGCGCCAGTGGCCGTTGCTGAGTCGCTGGCAGGCGACCGGTTTAAGCCCGCGGTAGTAGATCCGATCGACAGGCAGCAGTGGCGCCCATATCGGAAAGGAGCGGGCGTGACGGCCCTGTATCTGGACAAATAGTTCTTCCAGGCCCAGGTCATCGTGAAGGTGATGTTCGGCGCGGCGGCGCCAGTCGTTGAAGTCACCGGCGATGATCATGGGTTCATGCCTGGGCACGTGGCTGTTTATCCTGTCGGTTAAGGTCTGCAATTGCTCCTGGCGCTCCTTTTCGAGTAACCCCAGGTGCACGCAGAGGGCGTGCAAATGGGTATTCTTGTGCGGTAATTCGATCACCCCGTGCAGGATGCTGCGACTGGAGCGGGGAAATATTGAGACGTCGATATTTTCCCAACTGACGATGGGGTACATGCTCAATATGGCGTTGCCATGGTCCCCTTTGCGGTAGATGGCATTGCGGCCATAGGCGACGTGAGGCCAGGCCTCATCGGCGAGGTATTCGAAGTGGGGCTGGTCTGGGTAGGAGAAGCGCCTGCGTTTGGCGGGACTCTTGATGGCAGTGCCGTGAATCTCCTGTAAAAAGACGATGTCTGCGCCCGTCTCGGCAATACGGCTACGCATGGACTCCAGTACAAAACGGCGATTTCCGGCGCAATAGCCTTTGTGGATATTGTAGGTGAGAACGTTTATTTCCTTACTCACGGGCGTCCTTGTACTGAAGTTGCAGAGCTGAAGTTACGGGAGAATCGTGCATAGGCTTATTCCTTCGCCCGGCGAGATTGTATGGCCTTGATCGTCCAGGACATCACATAATCGAAGCCACTGGTCGTCGCGATGAACATTACCGCGGCGGAGCCGACAGTGATAGCCATTTGCGGTATTTCCGTTACTACCTGCGCCAATAGCACCAGCATGCAAAAGCTGATCTGTACGAACATATTCGCTTTGCTGAGACGGGTGGCGGCAAACTCAAAGGGGCCGATGAGTTTGTAATAACATGTTGCCCCGATAACAATGATCACGTCGCGACATATAACAATCAGGGCCAGATACCAGGGAATCAGTTCCACCCAGGCGAAGCTGAGGAATGCCACAGTGATCAGGGTTTTGTCGGCAATGGGGTCCAGCGCAGCACCCCAGCGGGAGAACACCTGCAGGCGTCTGGCAAAGAACCCATCCAGTGCGTCGGTGATGCCTGCGAGGAGGCCGATAGCCAGTGCCCAGGCAAAGTCCCCACGCAAAATCAACAACCCCAGCGGCACCGTGAGGAGCAGGCGTGATAGGGTCAGGGCGTTGGGCAGGTATTGCAGCATTTACCCGGCGCGACCTTATGACCTGGCCGCAGGGCGATTTTTGCTTGCGGCTCTCTGTCTGGCAGTTCCTGCAGGACGTCGTTTAGCGGAGATTTTTTTTCGGGCGGGGGATTTTTTCTTCACCCTGGCGGAGGCCTTTGCAGCGCCCCTCGTCCGGCGCTTCACACCCAGTATTTTCTGCTCCAGTTCAGCGAAGCGCAGCGTCATGCGCGGGACCACCAGCTCCAGGTCCGGCAGGGCGTGCATATCACCCAACAGGCCAAAGTCCAGACTGTTGCCGTGGGACAGCACGGTGGCGTTGAGGTTGACACCCGGCAGCAGGGTAGAGATGGGGTAACTCGCCAGCATGCGCGAACCGCGCAGGTAGAGTTCGTCATTGCCCGGCCCGGGCACATTGGAAATCAGCACGTTGTAGGATGGCGTTATAACCTGATCCAGTCCGGTGCGTGAAAACAGCTCCCACAGGCCGAAGATCACCACGCCATAATCCATCATCGCCTCGGAAGACAACCCCTGGACTTCATCCTTGGATGCCTGAGAGGACTCTATTACCTGATCAAGGCGCTCGGAAATGGTAGCGCCGGGTTCACCCAGTCTCACATGCACGGCCGAGACCTGGGTTTTAGCTGAGTCGTCCCCTTCTGAGCGCACTGATATGGGGCACATGGCTACCAGGGGCGAGCGGGTGTTTTCCCGATGTTCCTCCAGGTAATCGTGTAAGGCGGCCCCGATAACCGCCAGCACCACTTCATTGAGCGTACAGCCGTGTGCGTGCCCGACGGCTTTCACCCTGTCCAGTGGCAAGGTGCATACGGCGGTTGCTCGCGTATCCCATTCGATGCTGCGGTTCATAAGGGTGCGTGAGGCACTGAAGGGAATCTGTGCCTTGCTGTTGCGCAACTTAAGCCACTGCATGCCCATTTTGGTAAGGAATTCATAGGCACCCACCATGCCCTTGACCTGGGTGGCAAGCTTCCCGACTTTTCCAGCGCCGGTATTTTTTTGGTGCCGTGAGTGCTGCGCAGCTGACGGTTTATCCGGATCGAAAGACCAGGTCGGCACGATACTCCGCTCTTTGGGGGAGGTGGAAAGTGAGCCATACATGCGTTTCACACCCGACATGCCATCGATGTAGGCGTGGTGAATCTTGGTGTATATCGCAAAGCGGTTGTCTTGAAGACCCTCGATGATCTGGCACATCCAGCCGGGGCGTTTGCGGTCCAGGAGTCCGGCGTGCAGGCGCTGCACCACATCCATAAGCTGCTGGTTGTCGCCCGGCCTCGGTAGCGCCGAGTGTCGCACATGGTAGTTGATTTCAATATCCTTGTCTTCGCGCCATTCGGGCATGCCCAAGCGCGGAAAGTGTGGCCGGTTGTTGAAGGGTGAAATCACAGGTGCTTTCTTGAATTCCGCTACCAGATCCAGCAGATAGGTGTCCGAGGCATTGGTCGGCAACTGAAATACCTGCACGGCACCCACATGCTTGGGGCTCTGTGGCGTTTCTGTCAGATAGAACATCAGGTCCAGTGGCGGAATTATTTGTTTAGCCATTGTTGAACTCCCGGGCTATGCCTCTATAGGGATTATTTGTAGTATAAGCCATGTGCATCGGATTGCTCCTTTTTACCGAAAATCCTCCGCAGCATTTTCCAGTTCTCCCGCCGATAGTGCAGCACTTCTCACTCATAATCCGCTCCACAGGCTTCATGCGTAATGGGGGTAGAGTGGCTGGAACATATGCTCGCGAATGTCAGCGAGAATATCCCCAGGCTCATCGCGCTGGGCCAGACCTTGCCTATAAGCAATGGCGGCTACTTCGGCGGCGATCAGCGCCGATACTTCGCGGATGCGTGAGAGGCTCGGATAGACCCGGCCCAGTGCCAGATCCTTGTCGTTTACCTGTGCGGCCAGTACCTTTGCCGCCGCCAGGAACATCTCGTCGGTGACCCGGGTGCTGCGACTGACCACTGCGCCCAGGCCGACACCTGGGAAGATATAGGCATTATTGCCTTGGCCGGATACATAGACGTTGTTGCCCAGTTGCACCGGTTCAAACGGGCTGCCGCTAGCGAAAATGGCCCGGCCCTCGCTCCATTCATAGGCCTGTTGCGCAGTGCATTCGGCCTTGATGGTGGGGTTGGACAGGGCGAATACAATGGGCCGTTCGTTCTGTCGGGCCATGGTTTGCAACACCTGCTGCGTGAATGTATTGGCCTGGCCGGCACAGCCAATAATCGCGGTAGGCCGCAATATGCGGACGGCCTCGGCATAGTCGTCAATGGCGGCGTGTTCATGCGCAAACGGCAGTTTCTGTGGTGGGGTGTCATCGCGCCCCGTTGTCAGCAGTCCACGGGTGTCGAAAAACCAGCAGTTGCGATGTGCCTGGTCGGGGGTGAGACCCTGCTCGATCATGGCGGCCGCGATGGTGTTGCCGATCCCGATGCCCGCTTGCCCGGCGCCGAAAAACAGCACTCGCTGTTCGACCAGTTTGCCTCCCGCCAGTCGCAGGGCTGCCAGCAAGCCGGACAGGGCCATAGCGCCAGTACCCTGTATATCATCGTCAAACAGGCATAGCTGGTCGCGGTATTGCCGCAACAGGCGAAACGCATTGCAGTTGCCGAAGTCCTCCAGTTGTACCAGGGACTGAGGGAAAACCTCCTGGGCAGCCCTTATGAATTCCTCGACCAACTCATCGTAGGCGGCGCCGCGCTCACGGCGCCGTTCCAGGCCAAGGTACAGGGGGTCATTGAGAAAGGCCTCATTATTGGTCCCCACATCCAGGGTGATGGGCAAACAATGGGTGGGGTGGATGCCGGCGCAGGCGGTGTACAGGGATAGTTTGCCAATTGGGATGCCCATGCCGGCAGCGCCGAGGTCACCCAGGCCCAGGATACGCTCACCATCAGTCACGACGATCACACGGACATCCCGGTGGGGCCAGTTTTCCATAATCTGCCGTACCCGGCCGCGCTCCTCCAGTGAAATATACAGCCCCCGCGGGCGGCGGTAGATATGGCTGAAGTGCTGGCATGCCTGGCCCACGGTGGGGGTGTAGATCAACGGCATGATCTCTTCGATGTGATTGATTACCACGCGATAAAACAGGGTTTCGTTGCGATCCTGCAGCGATACCAGGAACAGGTAGCGTTCCAGGTCGGTGGCTTTGTTGCGCAGGTTGCCAATGACCCGCAGCTCTTGCTCAGAGGGGGAGCATACGCGCGGTGGCAGCAGGCCGCGCAGGCCGAGCCGATCCCGTTCCGCGGAGGTGAATGCCGTGCCTTTGTTACGCACCGGGTCATGTAGCAGTTTTACTCCCCGGGGCAGGTCTTTTGCTTGTTCGTTACCCATCATCGTCGCCCTCATCCACGCCCAATGTGCCACCGCAGGGTAACCGCTACAGCGGGGCAGACCCTGCGCACCATTGGCAAAGTGTAGTCGCTGTGCACGCCAGGAGTAATGAGGCTGATCAATAATGAAGCAGATGTTTAGTGCTCCAGTTACCTGGTAATTGAGGATCAGGCGGCTGGAGCACTAACAATGTGTGGTTAATCACAGTGCGTAGTTGAATAACTTCATATTTCAACAGGTTAAGCTAGACATGTGATGCATTTTTCCATAGTGTCGGGAAGTGTGAATATGTACATCGATGAGTTTTTGCCTCGCAATTACGCTATGTTAAATGGTGGGACAGGAACAATAAGAGGGAATACGGGGCGGTGATGCTCAATAGCCTGAGAATTTACACCAAAGACCTGGATATTGGCATGTTTGTCAGTGGCCTGGATCGCCCGTGGCTGGAAACGCCGTTTGTGACGCAAGGCTTTTATATCGAAAGCCCCACGGATATCGATCAACTGCGTGAGTATTGTGAGTACGTCCTGATCGACAGTCGCCGCAGCCGCCGCGGTGGCGGTGCGCTGGGTCGCAAGCGGCCCCCCCGGCCCAGACAGGAGCGTAGACTGGATGGTCGCCCACGTATCCCGGTGGAGCGGATTTTTGAGGGTCGGCCGATCAAGCCCTACCAGGACGATAGTGCCTGGGAAGATGAACACCCCAGGGCGCAGGAAGCGCTTGATACACTGGTCAAGGATATAGACGAGATTTTCGAGCATGTCAGTGACGGCGGCAAACTGAATGTCATTAAGCTGAGAAAGTCGGTCGAGCCAATAGTTGACAGTATCAGTCGCAACCCGGATGCCTGTCTGTGGGTGGCCCGTCTTAAACAGCACGACGAATATACCTATCAGCACTCTCTCGGCGCGGCGATCTGGTCGGTTTCGCTGGGTCGTCAGTTGGGGCTTCCCCGGCGTGATTTGCGTTCCCTCGCTATGGGTTGTCTGCTGATGGATGTGGGTAAATTACGCGTAGACCCCGAGCTGCTGCATGCGGATCGCGAGCTGACGGTGGAAGAAATGGCCCAGGTGTACAGCCATGTCAGCTATGGGCTGGAGATCATTGAGGAGAGCGGCATCCTGAATCAGGATGTGATAGATATGGTCGCCTACCACCATGAGCGCTACGATGGCTCCGGTTATCCCGACGGCCTGGCCCAGGACAATATACCGTCATTTGCGCGGATAGCGGCGATTGTGGATACCTACGATGCCATCACCAGCGATCGCAGCTATGCCTCCGCAATATCCCCCTCCGAGGCGATCAGACTGTTATATCAGTCAAGAGATGAGGACTTCCAGGCCGAGTTGGTAGAGGCCTTTATTCAGGCTGTTGGCATTTACCCTGCCGGGACCCTGGTGGAACTATCCTCGGGCGAAATCGGGGTGGTGGTCGCTGAATACCGTTCACGGCGTCTCAGGCCCAAGGTCATGCTGTTATTGGATGCCGACAAAAATACGCTGGAGCAGTCCAGAGTGATCGATTTGCAGGAAGGTTCAGACAGCCTGGATCTACCGTCGCTGACTATCGCCAAAGCCCTCCAGCCCGGTGCCTATGGCATCGATCTGTCCAGCCTTGACCTGTAGGGCGATTCCGCCCGCGTCAAACAACCGTGTCCCGTTGGTTATATCCACCGCATTCAACGCGTAGTACAATTACAGTTTTGACCACCAGTGTGTCCATTTCGGGCCATTATCGCGAGTATTTTGTACGCCCTAACGTGGTTAATCGTTAAGGAGATATGACATGACAGACACTAGGCCCGTTCGGGTGGGTATCATGGGTTTCGGCCAGACCGGGCGTCAGATATATGAGCTGGCCTCGCGCAGTGATGATGTGGAAATAGTGGCGGTGGCTGACATCGGCAAACCGGAGATATTGCATTACCTGCTGTGTTCCGAGGTAAATGAGCCCCAGCGCCACGAGTTGCAGGGCAATTTCCTGGTTAACCCGCGCTTTCGGGCGCGACTGATGCAGATCGACCGGCCGGCAGAGATGCCCTGGGATATTTTCGATGTGGATATGGTTATCGATTCCACGGGTAAATACCGTGAATCTCGCTATCTGGAGGATCACCTGGGCAATGGTGCTCACCGTGTACTGTTACGCACACTGCCGGTAGACCCGATCGACCGGATTGTTATTCCCGGCATAAACGATGCCACTGTCAATGTCTCCGACCGTATGATCTCGGCGGGCTCCGCCACCACGACCGCTTTGTGCCTGTTGTTACATGTTCTGTCACAGCGTTTCGACATCGAGTGCGGCAGCATGACCACGATTCACGCCTATACCTCAGACCAGGCGCTGCAGGATTACGCGGGCAGTGATTTCCGCCGCAGTCGCTCTGCGGCAAAAAACATCATCCCCAATAACCATGATGCAAGCCTGTGGCTGGGGCAGATACTGCCGGCGTTTGACGGCAAGATTCTCACCTCGGCCCTCAACGTCCCGATTCATGAGGGTTGCCTGCTGGATGTAAACCTGGTGATGGGCGATGCCGGTGTTACCGTGGAGGATATCAATGACGCCATGCGCGCCGGTGCGGCAGATCTGCCCGGTATTGTCGCTGTGGTGGAGGACCCCATCGTCTCCTGTGATGTGATTGGCAATCCGCACTCCTTGTTGTTCGATACCAAGGGGACCATCAAGGCGGGGGATACTATTATCAAGACCCTGGGCTGGTATGAAAACCTCGGTCATGCGGCGCGCCTGCTGGATGTGGTGCGCATGTACAACAAGCTGGACCTGCAACAGGAGGCGGCGTAATGAAAATTGGTATCAATGGATTCGGCCGCATCGGCCGCTCGGTATTCCGCATTCTGGAAGAAGTGGAAGGCATCGACGTGGTGGCCATCAATGATCTGTTCGACCACGAAGCCCTGCGCTACCTGCTGGACTATGACACGGTGATGGGCCCCTTTGGCAAAAGCCTGAGGCTGGAGGAGGATCATTTCGTCACGTCCAAAGGGCGGGCAAAACTGCTGAGTGAGCGCAACCCGGCGGATCTGCCCTGGGCGGAGCTGGGTGTGGACGCGGTGGTGGAAGCTACCGGAGTATTCCGCCAGCGCGCTCAACTGGAGCCGCATCTGGCGGCGGGTGCCAAATACGTGGTGTTGACGGTGCCGGCCAAGGATCAGATAGATTACACCGTGGTATTGGGGGTGAACGAAGATGGCCTGCTGCCAGAGC
>QNFS01000019.1 GCA_003646415.1 Gammaproteobacteria bacterium | reverse complement strand
GAAATGACGCTGCATATCAAACTCCATGATATAACCATAACCACCCATAATTTGCATACCCAGGTTGGCCGCCTTCACATAAGTTTCTGAACCGAACAGTTTGGCCATGGATATAGCCATTAAGGCATCATTGCCTTTCGAAAGCTGCCATGCTGCGTTCCACAGTAGCAGACGGCTTGCCTCCACTTCGGTCTGTATATCTGCCAGCATATGGGCAATGGATTGAAAGGTGCCGATAGGATGCCCGAACTGGTGGCGCTCTTTAGCATATTCCAGGGCCTGATCCACTACAGATTGTGCTGCGCCACTATAGCCGGCGGTCGTCATCAAACGTTCCAGTTGCAAGCCTGAGAGCATATACTGCCAGCCCTTATTTTCCTCTCCCAACAGTCGGTCAGCAGGTATTTTTACGTTATCGAGAAACACTTCGTAAGTGCCCAATGCACGACGCCCCAGGGTATCAAGTTTGCGCAACTCAACTCCGGGCGTGGTGTTATCCAATAAAAACAATGAGACCCCTTTCTGATAGGGCACTGTTGAATCAGTTTTGGCATACAGATTGATTACGTTATCTTTGGCTCCAGCACCAGTTGAAAATACTTTTTGTCCGTTGATGATCCAGTGATCCCCCTCTCGCCTGGCGCTGGTACGCATCGCCCCGGCGTCTGATCCGGCATTAGGCTCGGTCATGGATATAGACATGCGGATTTCACCGCTGATAAGTCTAGGTAGCCAGTAGCGCTTTTGTGTTTCTGTGCCGTTATGCAGGATATTCAGGCCGTTGAATACGGAGGTAGCGTAAGCGCCGAGAAAGTCGTAGCTCTTTCGTCCCAACTCCTCTGCAATAATAGTAAAATCAAGCACACTGCCATTCAGCCCGCCATACTCTTCGGGAAAGGGCATCTGCATCAGCCCCTGTTCGATGAAGGCATCGTAAAGCTCATAGGGGTAGCGCTTCTCCACGTCAGATTGTTGGATATAAGCGGGCGTGGCGATACGGTCCAGCATGGTGCGTACGCTGTCCCGCAGCATTCGCTGCTCTTCAGTAAATTCAAAATCCATCGTCGTTTCCCTTGTCTGCGGGGTTGATCAGTCTCTGCGCTGGTTAAAAGGCCGTTTGTATGTCATCGATGCGATAGTGTTGCGCAGAATCTCGGTGGTACCTCCGCCCAGGGCAAAACCCCTGGCATCGCGCACCATGCGCTCCAACGGGAAATCTCGTGTATAGCCGTAGTGTCCGTGAATTTGCAGCGCCTCATTGGCAACCCGTTGTACCATTTCGTTGGCATAGAGTTTGGCGATGGCCGCATCCAGTGGGTCGGGAAAGCCATCTTTAAGGTTCATGGCCGCATGGTGAACCATAAGTCGGGATGCGTGAATCTGGGTGACCATATCGGCGATTTTCCACTGGATCCCCTGAAACTCACAGATTGGCCGGCCAAACTGGTGACGCTCTTCGGAGTAGGATTGGGCAGTATCGAGTGCTCCCTGGGCAAGACCCAGGCACATGGCGGCGTTACCTACCCGTTCTGGTCCAAAGGAGCTCATAAGCACCTTGAAGCTTTTGGTACTGGTAGGGTCCCCCACCATGAGAATGTCTTCTTTTGGTATGCGGCAATTATCAAAGTACAGCTCTACCTCTGGCATGCCACGCCCTCCCATCTTGCGTGCGGGACGACTCACTTCAAAACCCGGGGTACCCTTCTCTATCATCAGGGCGCCAATGCCTCGGGGACCTTCACATTCGCCAAAACGGGCGAACACCAGAATATGTGTTGCCAGGTGGCCGCCAGTGCAAAAGGCTTTCTCGCCCTTGAGTACATAATGATCACCATCAGGGGTGGCGGAGGTAACCATGTCGGTCATGGCCGAGCCGGCGCCAGGTTCACTAATGCCGATGGCGATCATATGCTCGCCTGTGACGCACTTGGGCAACCAGCGCTGTTTTTGCTCCGGGCTGGCCAGGACATCGATAGCCCGTGACGGGCCATTGATCGCCAGCTGGCAGATCAGCGCTGTGTTAAAGCAGACGCGCGCCACCTCTTCCAGAAAAATAGTGGCCTGAATAATCGGTGCCCCTGAGCCGCCGTATTGTTCCGGAATCACCAGCCCAAGGTAGCCAAGCTCTGCCAGCAAATCTCGATTTTCTACTGGGAAAGTCTCCTCCTCATCCCAATGGGCGGCTTTTTCCCTAAATGCTCGTTCGGCGAATTTTCGTACTTCCTGGCGAAAACCTTCCAGTTCCGGTTGAAGTGAAGCCATTGTACCCTCTCTATGTTGACATGTTGTTTGGTGTACTTTACGTGCCGCACCGTTTAACCAGTCATAGCGGATTATAGGTCAGCACCTCGTTGCCTTCCTGGTTGATCACCCCTGTGAACGTTCGTGCCAGGCCATGGACATTATAAAGGGAGTATTGGAAGAAAATCCACCCTCGCCTTATCAGCCCTGGGATGTATGGTGTTTTTCGATGGCTTCCTGAATTTTGATCATCTCCATAATATTTTCCAGATTAAGCAGCCCGACAATTTTCTCACCCTCGGTTACATAAATCATCTGTGCGGTATTTCCCCGCATTCTTTCGAGTAGTTTTCCCAGTGGCTCATTGATATCCGCATTAAAAATATCTTGTAGTGGCAAATCGGAGATGCGGGCATACTCGCCTTTTTCCTGCAGACCTTTTATCAGATCACTGTGATATAGCACTTTGTCGAGTTTGTCCTGGTATCCGACCGGAAAATCTTTCTGGCTCCCTGCGAGCGTCAATTCGATAGCCCTGGCCAGGTTGTCTTGTGGAGAGAGGGTATGAAATTCCCTGAGTATGGCATGTCGGACACTGGCGTGGCTGAGAATTGATTTAAGTTGTTCTGCGCTGCTTTCGATGGTTGCACCAAACCAGATAAAAATCGCTATAAACAGCAGAAATGGATTGTACATTATGCCCAGCAAGCCCATGCCTATGGCGAGCAACCGCCCAACGCTGGCGGCTTTTTGTGTTGCTTTGGCGTGATCCATGCGTAATGCCAGGGCTGCTCGTAAAACGCGACCACCATCCATCGGAAAAGCTGGCAGCAGATTGAAGACACCTATAAAAACATTCACTATCATTAGTCGGTAGAGAAAGGATCCTCCGGTCACGCTGAGTTCCTCTGCTGTCATCGGGACGTTTTGAAAATCTATATAGAGATAGAGCAAGATAGCGATGACGAAATTTACGGTAGGCCCGGCGATGGCTACATTGATTTCCTGGCGGGGATCGTCAGGCATTTTTTCCAGCGAGGCAACGCCGCCAATAGGTAACAGGGTGATACTTCGAGTCTGAATACCGTAGCGGCGGGCCGTGAGAGAATGACCAAACTCGTGGAGGACCACGCAGCAAAATAATGCCAGAATAAATCCAACCCCGGAAATTACCGCACTTACGGTGCCGTGCTGGTTCCAGTAACTGATTCCTATCAAATAGATGAGCAGCAGGAAGGTGGCATGGATATAGATATCAATGCCGGCGATACGGGTTATTTTCCATGACCATTTCATTTCTCAATTCTACACACATATTCGATGTTGGTTTGTACTGAATTTCGAACCACCGTACTGGTTGCCGTGAAGCTCCAGCCATGGGTAGTTGCAATTGACTGATTTAGTTTGATCACAGAGAGTGGTACATTGGTTGCCAGTTGTAGATAACCCGAATATCCCACTGTTAAGGAAAAGCCATGTTCCGAAACCTCCTGTTTGTTCTGTTCTCACAGTTTGTCGTGATAAGCGCCATGGCGGGTGGACTCCGTGTCGGCCTCTCTGCGGACTATGCACCCCTCGTATTTAAGCAGGAGGGGCGCATCGTCGGTATAGAAGCCGATAATATAGTGGCGGTAAGCAAGATCATCGGGCAGAAGATGACAGTGGTTGAAATGCCCTTCAAGAAACTGCTGCCGGCCCTGCAGGCTGGCGAGATCGATGTCGTTATGTCGGGTGTGAGTGTCACCGCCGAGCGCAGTGCGCTGGTACAGTTCACTGACGGCTATATGCAGATGGGGCAAATGGCCATCATGCATCGTGACAAGGTGGCGCAATTCGCCCAGCCCTGGTCTGTTTACCGTGAAGGGGTGCGCATTGGTGTGGAGCCCGGTACAACAGGAGCGTATTTCGCCGAGCAGGAGCTCAAGAATGCCCAGCTCAAGTACGTTGCGGATGCGGCGGCGGCTTTCGCCAGCCTGCGTAGTGACGAGATCGACCTGTACATCCACGACGCGCCTACCAGCTGGCAGCTGGCGACTTCAACGGAGAATAACGACCTGATCAGCCTGTATTCTCCCCTCACCGATGAAATGCTCGCCTGGGTGGTGCGTAAAGAGGATGATGCCCTGGCTGGCGAGCTCAATCAGGCCCTGGCCAAAATGAAAGCCAGTGGTACCCTGCGTTACATCCTCAATCGCTGGATTCCGGTGACCGTCGAGGTGCGCTGACCCCGGGCGTCAGGGTGGGTAGCCCGGCCTATTTGACATGCATTGGCGCCCTGTTGTGTCTCAGCTAAAGCCCACGCCCTGTTCCGCCAACTCCACCAGCAGTTTACAGGGCTGCCAGAATTCATCCCCGGTCTGCTGCTGGTATTGACGCAGCGCCGCCACGACCTTGTCCAGGCCGATGCTGTTGGCGTAATGCATGGGGCCGCCGCGATACAACGGCCAACCGTAGCCGTAGACCCAGACTACATCGATATCACTGGCGCGGATGGCAAGGCCTTCCTGCAGGATTTTGGCCCCCTCGTTGATCATGGGGTAGATACAGCGCTGCAGAATCTCCTCGTCGGAGATTTCCCTGGAGCCCATCCCCGCTTGTGTCGCGAACTCATGGATGATCTCCTCCACTACCGGGGAGGGAGTCGGTTTGCGCTTTTCATCGTAGTCGTAGTAGCCGGCGCCGGTTTTCTGGCCGCGTCGGTCCAGTTCACACAGGCGATCGCGGATGGTCTCACCCTTTGACGTTTCCTTGTTCCAGCCTATGTCCAGTCCTGCCAGGTCGCTCATCTGGAAGGGGCCCATGGGCAGGCCAAAGTCGTAGATGACCTTATCGACCTGATGGGGCAGGGGCCCCTCCAGAATCAGTTGCTGGGCCTGCGCCTGGCGCGTAAACAACATTCGGTTGCCGACGAAGCCCGGGCAGACCCCTACCAGGACGGCGGTTTTGCGGATGCGTTTGGCGAAGGACATGCTGGTTTTGATGACGTCTTTGGCGGTTTTCTCGCCGCGCACCACTTCCAGCAGTTTCATCACGTTAGCCGGGGAGAAAAAGTGCAGGCCGATAACATCTTGTGGTCGGCTGGTGGCGGCAGCGATCTCGTTCAGGTTCAGAGCGGAGGTATTGGAGGCGAGAATGGCACCCGCTTTGGCGATACTGTCCAGCCTGGTGAAGATCTCCTTCTTCACGTCCATATTTTCAAATACGGCTTCAATGATGAGGTCGCAGTCCGCCAGGTCGCTGAGTTCCAGCGAGCCGGTGATCAGGCCGCAGCGCCTTTCAACATCCTGCTGGCTGATACGGCCTTTGCTGGCGGTGTTTTGATAGTTTTTGCGGATGACTCCCAGACCTCGGTCCAGGGCGTCCTGGCTGGTTTCCACAATGGTGACGGGGATGCCGACATTGACCATATTCATGGCGATGCCACCACCCATGGTGCCAGCGCCGATCACCCCTACCTTGTTGATTTCACGCTCGGCGGTGTCCCGGGGGATGTCCGGAATTTTGGCCGCCTGGCGCTCGGCGAAGAAAAAGTACTGCTGGGCCGCCGACTGGGGTCCGGTCAGGCGTACACCCTGGCTCAGGGCGTTGACCGGGGGGTTGTCTATAGTGATGACAGCGACGCCGTCTTCCACCTGGTAATCAGCCATATCTGTGAGTGCTACCATGAGCTTCTCCCCTGGAATTTTTGTGAGAGGCCAGACGGTATCAGAAGCCATCACCAATGGCTATCGGGGAGTCATCGGGATGGAATTACTTAAGTAACGGGACTTACGCTACACACAGCGCTGCGTAACCGGCATTGCCTGTGCCAGTACCTTTTGAATTTGATTCTGTTATTCTAGATTACCTCGTCACTCCCGTGTAGGCGGGAGCCCATAGCTTTCAATGATTTATAGATTCCCGCCTGTGCGGGAATGACATTAATCAGAGTTTCGCCAGGTCCTTTTTTTTGAGATGAGTTTTGCAATGACTAACCAGGCCAGAATTTTTGACGAGACTGTTGCCGGTCGCCGTTCCCTGCGAGCCTATCTGCCGCAGCCGGTTGACGCACAGACACTGGAGACGGTGTTTTCGGTCGCCCAGCGGGCGCCCAGCAGCTGCAACACCCAGCCGTGGCTGGTGCACGTGGTATCGGGTGACAGCCTGAATGCACTGAGAGAAGAAATGCCCACGCGTTTTATGGCGGGGGACATGAGTCTGGATTTTCCCTCCAGCGGTATGTATGAGGGAGTGTACAAAGAGCGACAATATGGCTCCGCCCAGGCGCTTTATGATGCCGTGAATATCACCCGGCAAGACAAGGCTGCGCGGCAGCAGCAGTTCATGCGCAACTTTACCTTTTTTGATGCACCCCATGCGGCATTCCTGTTCCTGCCCGAGCCCTTTGGCCTGCGCGAGGCGGTGGATCTGGGCATGTATGCCCAGACCCTGATGCTGGCCATAACCGCACACGGCCTGGGCAGTTGTCCGCAGACCTCATTGAGTTACCAGGCGGATTTTGTCCGCGAGCAATTGGGCATAGACGCCAGCAACAAACTAGTGCTTGGTCTGTCCTTTGGTTACCCGGACCCGGATGCTCCGATCAATGCCTGCGTCACCAACCGCGCAGCCCTGTCCGATGCCGTAATCTTTCACTCCTGACAGGGCAGGTTCACTATGACAGCTACAATCCTTACCGAAAACCGCGACGGTGTACTTGTGGTGACCCTCAATCGCCCCGATAAGAAAAATGCCATCAACGTTGAAATGTGGGTTGAAATGCGAGAGACGTTCAAGGCCGCCGCCGAGGACGATGCCGTAGCCTGTGTGCTGCTGTGCGGTGCTGGCGGGCATTTCTGCGCCGGTGTCGATTTGTCCGGTTTCGGTGACGCATTCTCCGACAAGGAGTACCCCTTTGAATCAGCCGCGCGAGCCGTGGTTGAGTTTGATAAGCCATTGATAGGGGCGGTACAAGGCGTGGCTGTCGGTGGCGGCGCCACGGTACTGTTTCACGCTGATATCGTATACGTGGGCGAGAGCCTGCGTATGCGCCTGCCTTTCGTCAGCCTCGGTCTTGCGCCGGAGTGGGGCAGCAGCTACATGCTGCAGGCCAATATCGGCGCCCAGCGAGCGGCTGAGCTGTTTTATACCGCGCAGTGGATAGATGCAGACAAGGCCGTTAACTGCGGTATCGCCGCCGCTGTACTGCCCGATGCGAATCTGTTCAATCATGCGCTGGCCAAGGCCACCGAGATAGCGCAGTGGCCGCTTAATTCCCTGCGAGAGACCAAACGCACACTGCGCATGCACCACCTCGAAGCCATCGATGCAGCCATTAATGCTGAGCAGGCTGTGTGGAAGCGACAGGCCGGGTCCCCGGAGAATATTGAGGCAATTACCGCCTTTATGGAAAAGCGGCCGGCGGATTTCCGCAATCTGTAGGGCTGGCCATATATAACCTATGACATTAAGTGCCTGGTGTTGTGGTTTATTGTGGTGAATGTATTATTGGTTTAATAACCTCAAAGAAAAAGGATGCACATGTTTACTCTCCCCAAAAGCAGGTTACATCTGTCACTCGCTCTGGTTCTCTCTGCCGGATTACTGGCCTGCAGTGACTCCAACAATAACAACAACAAGTTTAACAACGAACCGAATTATCAGGCCGACATCGTCTGGACGGAATACGGTATTCCCCATATCACGGCGCAGGATTGGGGTAGCCTGGGTTATGGCTATGGTTACGCCTACGCCCAGCAGAACTTCTGTGCCGTGATGAGCGAGTACGTGACGGTAAAAGGCGAGTCTGCCCGTTATTTCGGAGATGATTCGGGTCTCGACATTGACTCGGTATTCCCGCCAGCCAATTACGGTGATCTCAATTTGGACCTGGTTATGAAACTCGTGAATACTGATGAGCAGGTTAACCGCATGATTGATAAATTGCCCGACTACATAGTGGAAAACTTCACGGGCTACGCCGCGGGTATAAACCGCTACCTGGCGGAAACCGGTGTTGATAACCTTGCCGAAGGAGAGGCCGGATGCCGGGGCGGCGAGTGGGTGCGCGAAATCGATCTGATGGATGTCGTTCGCCTGGCACACAAAACCGTATTATTTGCCAGCACGGTGCAACTGGCCGATTTCGTAGTGGCGGCCAGTCCGGAGAATAGTGTTGCGCAGTTCACTCCGGCCAACCGGGAAAAAGTGGAAGAATTACTGGTGGCGTCTATCAACAAGGAAGCCCTGGATGCTGCAATGAACGTGTCGGGGGAGCAGACACTGGGCAGTAACGCTTACGCCATTGGCGAACAGGCATCGCAATCCGATTCAGGCATCCTGTTCGGTAACCCGCACTTCGCCTGGCAGGGGCAACTGCGCTTTCATATGTCTCACCTCACCATGGGTGACGAATATGATGTGATGGGCGCTACGCTGTATGGTATTCCGGCCCCCCTTATCGGTTTTACTGAAAACCTGGCCTGGACACACACGGTGAGCACAGGGGCGCGTTTTACATTCTATGAGTTGGAACTGAACCCTGAGAATTCCATGCAGTATATTTATGACGGAGAGATGCGTGATCTGGAAACCCAGTCGGTGAGCGCACAGCTGCTGCATGAAGATGGTTCTCTGGAGACCGTGGATCATACGTTCTACCTCTCTCACTACGGGCCGATCGTGGATTTGAGTGGTATCAACCCACTGCTTGGCGGTTGGCCCAACGTGCTGGGTACCCTGGTGACTTACCGGGATGCCAACCTGGAAAACCTGCGCCTGATAGATCAAATGCTCAATATGGGCAAGGCTGCGGATCTGGGGGAATTTATGGAGGCAATGCGTGTTGTGGGAAACCCCTGGGCAAACACCATCGCCGCGGATCGCTACGGAGACGCCCTCTACAGTGATATAACGGCCATCCCGCACGTGACAACGAGCCAGTATCAAAACTGCGTCAGGGGGCTACTGCAAGGAGTGTTGACCAAAGCCGGCAGCCTGACCATGGATGGATCAGACCCGGATTGCGAGTGGGGCAACGACCCGGATACCGCGGAAGGCATTTTCGGCTATGACAGCCTGCCCAAACTGGAAACCCGGGAATATGGCGCCAACGCCAACGACAGTTACTGGCTGTCGAATCCGCGCCAGATACTTGACGGCTTTTCGCCGGTAATCGGTGAGGAGGAGGTACCGCAGAGTCTTCGCACCCGCCATACGTTTGATCAGGCGGAGATGCGCCTGGCCGGTACCGACGGCCTGGGCGACCCCGGCTTCAATATCGACAATATCCGCCAGATGCATTATCAGGCAACTAATTACACCGCCGGGCTGGTGGTGGACGATGTGGTGGTTATCTGCTCCGAGGTAGACGACTGGTCTCCCTACACCAGTGACACAGTGACGGTGACCGAGGCTTGCAACGTGCTCGCGGACTGGGACAAAACACATCTGGTCGATAGCGTGGGCGCGCACATTTTCTGGGAGTTCTGGCAGCGGGTGCGTGATATTGGAGAGCTGTGGGCGGTGCCCTTCGATGCGGCTGATCCGGTTAATACTCCGCGAGACCTGAATACCGGCAATGCCGATGTGGTTGAGGCAGTAAAGCAGTCTCTGGCCGATGGTGTCGCCCGTCTGGTCGAGTCCGGTATACCCATGGATCGACCCTGGGGTGAAGTGCAATTTGATGAGAAAAACGGTGAGCGTTACCCCATCCACGGTGGCTCCAGTTCCATGATGTTCAGCGTGATTACTTCAAATCTGGTTGATGGTGAGGGATATTCCGATATCACGCACGGCAACAGCTACATCCAGGCGGTCACCTGGGATGAGAGCGACTGTCCGGATGCCTACGCTATCCTTACGTACTCGCAGTCTACTGATCCGGCGTCCGACCACTATGCCGACGCCACAGAGCTGTACGCCAATGGCGGCTGGATTGATATGCCGTTCTGTGAAGGTGATCGCGATGCGCAGGAAATCGGCCGGGAGTCGATTTCAGAATAAGCCTACTGTAAAAAAACCTGGGGGTCAGGTCTAGAAATGTAGCATTCAAGCCTGAATGCTACATTTCTAGACCTGACCCCCAGGTTTTGGACCCCCAGGTTTTAGGGCTGCACGAAGTCAGTCACTTCCAGATTGAACCCAGACAGTGCGTTGAAGTGCACCGGCGCCGACATCAGGCGCATTTTGGTGACGCCCAGGCGCTTGAGAATCTGCGAGCCGGTACCGATCACCCGGTAGATTTGCACACCTTCTGAACTGGTTGGGCCGGTGATGCTGGGCGCTTGCGGAAATTGCTGCACTTCCGCAAGACTTTGCTCGGCGCTTATATCCTGGCCTATCAATACCACCACACCATTGTCCTTTGTGGCGATGTACTCCATGGCCCGGCGATAGGACCAGCCGGGTTCTGCTCCTTCAATACAGGTACCCAGTAGGTCGCGCAGGGTATTGACGGTCTGTACCCGCACCAGGGTATCCCTGCCTTCCCGGATATCGCCCCTGGTCATAGCGTAGTGCACGGTATCGTCGATCAGGTCTAAAAAAGTGTGCAACTCAAATTCACCGAACTCAGTGAGCACGGTCTTGCTGTCATGCAATTCCACCGAATGCTCATGCAGGGCGCGATACTCGATCAGGTCGGCGATGGTGCCCATACGCAGGTCGTGTTTTACCGCGAACTCTTCCAGTTGCGGGCGGCGCGCCATGGTGCCGTCTTCGTTCATGATCTCTACGATCAGCGCCGCCGGTTCGAAGCCCGCCATGCGAGCCAGGTCCACCCCCGCCTCGGTGTGGCCGGCGCGGCGTAAAACACCACCGGGCTTTGCTACCAGTGGAAAGATATGGCCGGGCTGAATGATGTCGGAAGGTTTGGCGGTGGCAGCCACCGCTTGCAGTGCCGTGTGCGCACGCTGCACCGAACTGATGCCGGGGCCCTTGCGCTCAGCCGCGTCGATGGAAACGGTGAAGTTGGTTTCGTGCTGGGAACGGTTGTCGCGCACCATCAGGGGCAGTTGCAACTGGCGCGCACGCTCCTCGGTGATGGGCATGCAAATCAGGCCGCAGGCCTCACTGGAAAAAAAAGTAATGATTTCCGGTGTGGCCGCTTCCGCGGCGATAATCAGATCACCTTCGTTTTCGCGGTCCTCGTCATCCATCAGGATGACCATTTTCCCCTGGCGGATATCGTCGAGAATATCCGGGACGCTACTCAGTGCCATAGTGGTTGCCTCAGTTTATATCAGTTCGATGCCCACAGCGGTTGCTTCGCCACCGCCGATGCACAGAGCGGCAACACCGCGCTTTTTGCCCAATTGCTTCAAAGCGTACATCAGGCTGACGATAATCCGCGAACCGGTGGAACCGATAGGATGGCCCTGGGCGCAGGCGCCGCCGTGTACGTTGACTTTGGCGTGATCCAGCCCCAGGTCCGCCATGGCCAGCATGGTGACCATGGCGAAGGCCTCGTTGATCTCGAACAGGTCAACGTCAGCCACGCTCCAGCCGGTTTTCTCGAACAGTTTCTTAATCGCGCCGATAGGTGCGACAGTAAACTCGTTGGGCGCCTGGCTGTGGCGCGCGTGGGCCACGATGCGGGCCATGGGAGTTAGGCCTCGGGCCTGTGCTTCGCTGGCGCTGGTCAGCACCAGGGCGCTGGCGCCGTCGGAAATGGAGCTGGAGTTCGCCGCGGTGATACTGCCGTCTTTGGCAAAAGCCGGGCGCAGCTTGGGAATCTTGTCGATGAGGGCCTTGTGGGGCTGCTCATCATCGGACACCACGAATTCACCCTTGCGGGTTTTTACGGTAACCGGCGCGATCTGCGCTTTTAGCGAGCCATCATCGATGGCCTGCTTGGCCCGGGTCAGTGACTCGATGGCAAAGGCATCCATCTGCTCCCGGGTGATGCCGCGCTCGTCCACGGTTTCCTGGGCAAAGCTGCCCATGGCGCGCCCGGTGTAGGCGTCTTCCAGCCCGTCCATAAACATGTGGTCGTAGATGGTCTTGTGGCTCGAGCCCACACCGCCGCGTACCCCGGGTAACAGGTGCGGGGCGTTGGTCATGCTCTCCATGCCGCCAGCCACCACAATCTTGTTGGTTCCGGCCACAATACTGTCGTAGCCAAAGATCGTGGCCTGCATGCCGCTGCCGCAGGCTTTATTCAGCGTTACTGCTCCGGAAGATGCGGGAATGCCGGCGCCGATGGCGGCCTGCCGAGCCGGACACTGTTTGAGGCCGGCGGGCAATACACAGCCCATAAATACTTCGTCAACATCCGCAGGGTCGATACCGCTGCGTGCCACGGCCGCGGTAATTGCGGTGGTGGCCAGTTCAGTTGCGGCGACAGCTGACAGGCTGCCCTGCAACCCACCCATGGGGGTGCGGGCGCCATCGACGATTACGATTGAATCATTGCTCATGTTGGGGGCTCCGTTGATATCTCAAATGGAATGGGGCGGAATGTCGCAAGCCGCCGTCAAGGGGCGCCAATTTAGCCATATACGCGCCTATTTCTCAAGGTTGATCCGGTATGCCCGGTTTGAACAATTTGCCGCGCACCGCTTCCCGGTAGCGCAGGGGGCTTATACCGCAGTGTTGGCGAAACAGCTGGGAAAAGTAGCTGACATCCTGCAGTCCTAGCTGCCAGGCGATGTCGCCGACGCTGAGATTGCTGTGGCGCAAGAGGTCTTTGGCGGCGGTGATGCGCAGACTTTGCAAATAGGCCTGTGGGCTCATGCCCGTGGCCTGTTTGAAGCGGCGGTTCAAGGTGCGCGGACTCAGCTCCAGGTGCGCGGCCAGCAGCGCCATAGAGACAGGGGAGGGCAGGTGGTCCTGTAACCACTGCTGGGCCTCCAGTACAGCCTCGTCGTGATGGGAGCTGTCGGCTTCGTTCTGGTAGGCGGCGGCGCCGAATGTCTGACGGATTTCCGGTGAAAACTGGTTTTCGACGGCCCGGGCGATGCGGCTGCCAAACCATTCTTGCACGATATGTACCATCAGGTCGGCAATAGAGTTAACACTGCCCACGCAGTAGATGTTGTCACACTGGGTAATCAGGTGGCGGGTTTTTAGTTCTACCTCGGGATAGCGCCGGCTGAACTGCTCAAAATAATTCCAGTGGGTGGTGGCGGGCTTACCAGACAGCAGTCCGGCCTCAGCCAGCAGGCAACTACCGGTCCCCACGCTGCAAATACGTGTCCCCGAGGCCGCCAGATCGGGTAACAGGCCCAGCCACGGCCTGGCGCCGTTTATCGTGGGTAGGGGGCTGCGCCAGATAGCGGGTAACAGCAGTAGGTCCATCGGTGGTAGCTCGTCGAATGAGGTATCCGGTTTGAGGGTGATGCCGCTGCCCAGCTTAATCCTTTTTCGAGTCGGCCCCACCAGTAAAAAACGCACCTGGGGTGCGCCCCGGGCGCCTGTACTGGCCATTTGGCTCGCCGCCTGCAAAATCTCCATGGGCAGGGTAATGCTGGTGGCCAGGGCGTTTGGGTAGAGCACAGCGCCGGCGGTATACATAGCGGATACATGTCAGGAGGTAATTGTGGCTAAAATACCACAATATGTGACTTAAAAAATATGTTTGTATTTCTTTGTCAAACGTACACTGGGTCGGTGTTTTATTAACTGAGAGAGTGTGGATTGATGGGCAGGCAGCGATTACCGGTTATTGTGGGCTTTGGTGGTATCAATGGGGCGGGGCGCGCCTCGGGACATCACGCCCTGGGCCGCATGGCCTACAGTGCGCTAACGGATGCCCAGCGCCTGCGAACCCTGGAGTCCCTGGCGACACTTATGAAATTGGATTCCGCCCGGGGGAATGAGCAATATATTCTTGATCACACGCTGATTCGGCGCATCGAAGACAGCCATTTTGATGTGGATTCTGTAAGCTGGAACCAGCGTTTTCCGACACAGAGCAATGGCCAGCCAGTTAATTTTGATATCCTGAAAAAACATTTGCCTGCGGTAATTCCACCGGACTGGGTGGTGCGAGCCACATCGGACGGTCATGTAAATGTACAGATTGTCGGCCAGCAGGATTTCCTGCTCCCCACCCATCGTGAATTTGAAGTGAAAGCGGCGGGGCAGCTACCCACCGGCTTTGAACCGGGTAAGCTCTATCAATCCCGTAGTCATCCCCGGGGCCTGCAAATGACAGTTTACGCGGCGTCCGATGCGCTGGCCAGTATTGGCCTGGATTGGGATATTGTCCGCGGGATGGTCCCAGTCGACCAGGTCAGTGTCTATGCGGGCAGTGCCATGGGGCAGTTGGATAGCGCCGGCGCCGGCGGTATGCTCAAGGCCCGCTATAACGGTCAACGGGTAACTTCAAAATATTGCCCACTGAGCTTTGCCGAGATGCCTGCCGACTTTATCAATGCCTATGTGCTGGGAAGTCTTGGTTCTACCGGGGCGAGCCTGGGTGCCTGTGCCTCGTTCCTGTACAATTTGCGCCACGGTATTGATGACATTCGTAGCGGGCGCGCACGGGTGGCATTTATCGGTTCTGCGGAAGCCCCTATCACCCCGGAAATCATGGAAGGTTACTCCGCCATGGGCGCATTGGCGACCGAAAAGGGCTTGCGTCAGCTGGACGGTCTCGAAGATGGGCAGCAGCCGGATATGCACAGGGCATGCCGGCCGTTTGCGCAAAACTGCGGTTTCACCATTGCAGAATCCGCACAGATGGTGGTGTTGTTTGATGATGCGCTGGCCATGCAGTTGGGTGCCACTGTATTCGGTGCGGCAACCGATGTATTTGTTAACGCTGACGGTCATAAGAAATCCATTTCCGGTCCAGGTGTGGGCAACTACATCACCATGGCCAAGGCAACAGCCGCAGCGCGAGCTATTGTAGGTGAACGAATATTGCGCAGTGGTGGCCTGGTGCAGGCCCATGGCACCGGTACACCACAGAATCGTGTATCCGAAGCCGATATTATCAGCAAGACCGCCAGGGCCTTCGGTATTGAGAGCTGGCCTGTAGCAGCCCTGAAGTCCTACGTGGGCCACTCCCTGGGTTCTGCCTCCGGTGACCAGATTACCGCCACACTGGGTATTTGGCATCATGGCATTCTCCCGGGTATTACCAGCATCGATGAAATTGCCTCTGATGTGCGCCAGGAGAACCTGGCGTTCAGCACCACCCATCGCGAGTTGGATCAGGAACAACGGAAGTACGCTATCATCAATTCCAAGGGTTTTGGCGGCAATAATGCTTCTGCTACTTTGTTAAGCCCCTCGGTCACCCGCGAAATGTTGCAGGCGCGTTATAGTGCTGACGAGTGGCAGGCCTGGGAGCGGGCTAATGAGGCCGTGCGCGAACTGCAACAAAACTATGACGATGCGATGATTGCCGGTACGGTAGATCCGGTTTACAAGTTCGATCATGGTGTGTTGCACGAAGATGATGTTGAAGTTGGCTCGCAGCAACTGGTGGTTGGTGGCCAGGTAGTTCAGCTGAATCTGGAGTCCCCTTACCACGATATGCGTATCGATTAGTTATTCGGGTGCGCAGAGCCTGCCCCGCCGCAGTGGGTGCTGCGCACCATCAATCCTGTGTTAGAGTCCCCACCTGATTCTGATCGGACCACCTGCCTTGCACTTAGCTTTACCTGTCTCCCTGCAAATCCCCGCATTATTATCGAATTGACTCCGCTGTCTTTGCGCCAGGCCGGTGACAGTGGTTTTATGAATGTCCTGGTGGGTTCGCCTGACTGAAGCTCGCGCCTATTACCGCAAATTGCTGCTATGATTGCTTCTCGATTTTCTTTGGTTCGCACAACGTATGCCTGACATCCTTCGGTTTTTACAAAATCGTAACTCCGCCCCCAAGCTGACTGAGCCCGCCCCCTCTGCCATTCAGATGCGGGAGATTTTTCGTGCAGCATTGCGCGCACCGGATCATGCCTGGCTGAGCCCCTGGCGCTTTATCACCATTGCCGGTGAACGCAGGCAGGCCTTTGGTGAGCTACTGGAGCAGTGTTTGCTTGTGCGTAAGCCCGATGCGGATGAGACGGCACGGACCAAGGCCCGCAACTCACCTCTGCGCGCGCCACTGCTGGTTGTTGTGGTCGCCCGTTTATCCGGACATCCCAAGGTGCCAGCCATTGAGCAGCGCCTATCGGCGGGCTGTGCGGCCCAGGCGATATTGCTGGCCAGCGAGGCATCCGGTTACGCGGGTATCTGGCGTACCGGCGACGCCGCTTTTGACCGCTGTGTAATGCATGGCCTGGGCCTGGAAACCGACGAGGAGATTATCGGCTTTCTTTATATTGGTACCCGCGATGGTCCCGCCAAACCCATCCCCCAACTGGATACTGCCGACTTCGTTTCAACTTGGTAGTATTCGTCTCCTGGAATTATCAACAAGAGAGTGAGCGTTATGCCCCCGAGTTTTGAAACCCTGGAATTACAGATTGAACAGCAGGTTGCCACGGTCAGCCTGAATCGCCCGGACAAGGCCAATTCCATGAACGGGGCCATGTGGGATGAACTGCAAACCTGTTTCGACTGGCTGGACCGGGAGCCGACAGTGCGCGCCGTCATCCTGGCGGGTAACGGCAAGCATTTCTGTGCGGGCCTGGATTTGGCCATGTTTGGTGGCTTGCACGGAGAAACATCGGAGCCATCGCGGCGGGCGGAACACCTGCGGCGCACTATTTTGCGCTTGCAGGATAACCTGAGTGCCATAGAAAAATGCCGGGTTCCGGTGCTGGCGGCCATTCACAATACCTGCATTGGCGGCGGGGTGGATATGACCTGCTGTGCCGATATGCGCTATGCCACGCAGGATGCGTATTTCTCCATCCGCGAGATAGATATCGGCATGACAGCGGACGTGGGTACCCTGCAGCGTCTGCCCAAGATTATTCCGGATGGTGTGGTGCGCGAGCTGGCCTATACCGGCCGCGACATGGGTGCGCAGGAGGCCAAAAGCGTGGGCTTTGTGAACCAGGTGTTTGAGGATAAAGAAACCATGATGCGCGAGGTGACGCGTATCGCCAGGGATATCGCCAAAAAATCACCGCTTGCCATGCGCGGCAGCAAGGAAATGCTGCTCTACTCCAGAGACCACTCGGTGGCGGAGGGGCTCAACTATATAGCTACCTGGAACGCGGGTATGTTAAGCCAGGCCGATTTACAGGCGGGCGTGCAGGCGCAGATGGAAAAGAAACTGGCCGTGTACGAAGACTAGGCCTGTTGGCGCTAGCCTATTACCAGGCGAGCGCTGCCGCGCGCCAGTTGCAACGAGATTTCCGCGGAGACTAATTGGTGAGACTTTTCGCCCGGCTGAACAGGCCGTGGATGCATTTTATTGTTCTGGGCTGCCTGCTGTTCTACCTGCAGGGCATATTTTTCCCCGAGCCCAAAGCGGTAATCGGCCCGTTGGATGGCGCGCGAATCAAGGCGCTGCAACAGCAATGGTTTGCCAGTACCGGCCGGCTGCCAACGCCAGAGCACCGGGTGCGAATGGTGGCGGCGGAGCTGGACAGGGATATGCTGTTCCAGCGCGCTGTCGAGTTGCAGCTATATCTGTACGATACAGTGGTGTACCAGCGCCTGTTGCGAAATATGCGATTCCTGCAATTGGGAGAGGGCAAAACCGACCAGGAGTTATATGAAGAGGCGCTGGAAATGCGCCTGCACCTCGGTGACGAAGTGGTTAAACGTCGGTTGATCCAGGTGATGGAGCAGTTGCTGCTGGCCGCCAATCCACCACCAGCGGTGACCGAGGAAGAGCTGGTCGCCGAGTTTGAGAAACGCCGTGAAGATTTGCGCCGGCCGCCACGCTACTCCATAGAACACCTGTACTTCAACCGTGAACGGGAGGCGGAGCTCAATACTGTTATCGCCACAATCCAGGAGCGGAACCTGAGTGTGGGGGAGACGCGCCAGATGAGTTCACCCTTTCTGCCGGGCTATGAGTTCAAGCGGCAAACGCCAGACCAACTGGCGCGGCATTTCGGTGCGGCCTTTGTAAAAAACCTGCAGGAGGCAGATCCCCGGCCCGGCGTGTGGCGCGGTCCCCTGCGCTCTACCTACGGTTTGCATTACGTGTGGGTGAGTGAGGTGCGGCCAGAGCGGGATGCGACGTTGGATGAGGTGCGCGCACAGTTGCTGCGCGACCTCGAGTCCAGGGCCAAAGCGGCGGCGTTGCAAGGTGGTATGGCCACCATGCGTGAGAACTACGAGGTGAAACTATGAACCCGCTGCGCCTCATCATGGGGCTGATCATGGGCCTGGCTATTGCGCAAGTCACACAGGCCCATCGTTTCGCACCCTCCCTGTTGAAGGTCAAGGAGATCGCGGACCAGCAATACAACATGGTATGGAAAACGCCGGCCCAGGGCACCAGTAACACGCCCCTGCGCCCACAGTGGCCCGATTCATGTGAGGTGAAAAACGCCAGCCAACCACAACTGGAGGGCACAGGTAAGGTCAGCACCTGGCAATTGGTCTGCAGCGACCTGGGAGAAGACGGCCTGGTGGGAGAAACCCTGGGGGTCTCCGGTCTTGGTTCTAACCAGTCTTCCGCCATGGTTATGGTGAGCTTGCTGGATGGGAGGCGGTACCAGCAGGTGCTCAACGCACAGCAGCCTGAATTTGTGGTGCCCGAAGAATCCAGTGCCGGTGAGGTGATGGGCGATTACTCGTTGCTCGGTATGGAACATATCTGGAGCGGTATGGACCACTTGCTGTTTGTGTTTGGCTTGCTGCTGCTGGTTGGCGGTGGCACCCGCCTGTTATGGACGATTACCGCCTTTACCGTGGGGCATAGTATTACCCTGTCACTGGTCACCCTGGGCTTTTTCGAATACCCGGTGGCCCTGGTGGAATTCGCCATAGCACTCAGCATTTTCGTGCTGGCGGTGGAGCTCACCCGCACCAGTAAACACGACATATTGTGGCGCAATCCCTGGTGGTTGGCCGGCGGCTTCGGCCTGTTGCACGGTATGGGGTTCGCCGGTGCACTGGCGGAAACTGGCTTGCCCCAGGACAATCTGCCGCTGGCGCTGCTGTTTTTCAACGTCGGTATAGAGATCGGCCAGATTGCCTTTATCGGGCTGGCGCTGGGCGCCTGGCATGTGGTCAGGCGACCCCTGGCAACCTGGCAGGATCGCCTGTTACCCATCCCGGTCTACATTCTTGGTGCACTATCCGCCATGTGGTGTATAGAGCGCGGCCTGGAGGCTCTGGTTTGAGATCAGGCCAGGGTGAAGGCTGTAAGGGCTTACGGGTTACCCGGCCAGTCTTCCATTTCAATGAAGGGGTGGAAGGCCAGGTGAATACCTTCCATTATGTTGTCTTCACTCTCCAGAATATGGCGCCGCCGTGTATAGCGACCTGTGGAGGAACGGGTATCGATGGCTTCAGTGGCATCGATACCGCCACGGCCGGAAAACAGAAGCTTTAACTCCATGTCATAGATATTGACCTGTAGTGATGCGGCCGCGGCCAGCATGTTCCAGTCGAAGTCAGCGGCAACGCTGGAGCCAGGGCCTTGAAGGAAGGGTTTACGGCTTACTCCGTCCCAGCGCGCCAGATGCTTGAGGCTGCCGTTGAAGGCCACTTGCAGTTCTACCAGGTCGGTGAAGATGAAAGCATCCAGACCCTTGTTCCCGGCCATTTGGTCGCGCACGCTTTCCATGATCTGGACAAAGCTTTTCATATTGGTTTTCCCGCTGGACGGATCTACCGGGTTTCCATAAGCTCGCACTGCTGTATTCCAGTGCTGCTGAAAATCGCGCTGGGGTAGCACCTTGAAACCGTTTTCCTTTAAATAGCCGCGGACGTCGGCATCAATCCGGGGTGCCTCTTTTTCCAGGTACTTGCGCGAGATTCCGCCCAGATTCACGTGGGCAATGACAACAGTTTTTACCTTGTCGACGGCCAGCCGCTCTTTATCGATCTCGAAAGGAACGGTAGTGGGGTTGTAAGTGGGTGTGCTGCTGCAGGCCAGCAGTGCCACAGATAGTGCGGCAAAAATCGCCAGGTGACACAAATTGTTAAATGGGCGCATGTGGAATTCCGATCCGTTATAGTGGTGGCAATGGTAGCAAAATCTCTGGCGGGGCACAGCGCTTAATGGCCTTTAGACCCCACTTTAGCCTGGACCTGCCCAACCATGGCCGCTCCCCTGGCTGAGTACGCCTACCGTGGCCGCTTTCTTCAGAATCAACTTTCCCGAGGGGGTACTTCGCAATAACAATGCCACTTGTTGTGCTCTGGTAGCGTATACCCCGAAAGCCAAGTATGCTGGCGGCCATAATTCAAGCATAAGAGCAAGCGATCGCTGTGTATTTCACGCTGGGTGAAATTTTGACCCTATTCCTGTTTGGGGCGTTGAGCCTGCATTTTCTGGGGGCTATCAGGGTGCGGGAGCTGGCGGTGCAAGCGGTGGTGCGCGCCAGTAAGCAGGACGATTTTCAATTGTTGGACCAGACGGTACACATCCGCCGTTTCTCCCTGAGTCGGGACGCTACCGGGCGCTGGCGTATCTGGCGCCAGTATCGATTCGATTACAGCTATGATGGTGTGGAGCGACGCCAGGGTGCTGTGATCATGCTGGGCAAACAGTTGCAGGCTGTTGTGGTTAGCGAAAGGGCGGTCACAGTACACTAAATTTGCAGTAGTGCCCGCAACAATACATTTAGTGCTAAGACAATCAGGAGGACGCCAAACACCCGGTCGATCAGCACGGCGCTGTGCTGCAGTCTTTTCAGGAAGGCCTTGCGCGATACCAGGGTGACGATCAGGGAATACCAGCAGGCATCGGTAACGCCCACTGTGGCGACCATTACACCTTTCTCCAGCACTTTTGCTTCCGGGCTCAGGAACTGACTGAACAGTGCCAGCATGAAAATTGCCAGCTTGGGGTTGAGAAAAGCCACCATAAAACCACGCAGCGCTGCGTTGTGGCTGCTGGTGTCTATGTCAGGCTTCAGGTCTGCGGTGCCGCTGCTGCGTAGGGAATTGACACCCAGGTAGATCAGGTAGACGCCGCCGAGCAGCTGTATGGCCAGAAATACGGCTGGTGAGCGCGTTGCCTTTGGTGCCAGTGTCCGACAGCATTGGCTAAAGCAGAGTGCAACCTGGCATATTTTCCTTTTGAGAGTTTCTGTAACACTGCGCCCTTGCACCTTTTTTCCACAGAATCTGTGGATAAGTCGGTGGGTAAATTGTTCGCCCTGCCTTCAAGTGTAGTAGCAGTGGTATTTGTTACAAATTGGTTAAAAAGTAATCAATCTTATAATTATCATATATATCATAGTGTTATGTGATTTAAGTGATGCTTTAGATTTAAAGTAAAAGCTAACTGCGTGAAAGTTTTGTGACAACTAACTTGTGTGCATAACCTTGTGGTAACTGCTACCTAGGGTACCTCGTCACTCATAATGTAATATTCAGCGAGTCGCCAAAGGCCATCAGTAAGGCGCGTTTTCGCAGGCATAGCGGGTCTACGTCAAGAAATCGCAATGCAGCTGATGGCCTTTGGCGGCTCGCCCGAAGGGAGCCACCCAATTCGCCCGCAGCCGCGTTGCAACGGGTAGTGCTTATTCTTGTTCGCCCTGATAGATACAGCCACTGGTGCAGGTCTCGCGGATCTCGATCCTACTTAGTTGGGGTAGTTCCGGCGTGAGCCTGCGCCAGATCCAGCGTGCAATATTCTCACTGGTGGGGTTCTCCAGGCCTGGGATCTCGTTCAGGTAATAGTGGTCAAGTTGCTCGTAGATGGGCCTGAAAGCGGCCTTGAGGTCATCGAAATCCATTACCCAGCCGCTGGGCTCAGTTGTATTCCCGGTGACCGACAGGCGCACGTGGAAGGAGTGTCCGTGCAGGCGGGCGCACTTGTGGCCCTCGGGGACATTGGGAAGGTGGTGGGCTGCCTCGAAGTGAAATTCCTTGTAGATTTCCATGCCTGAGTCCTCGCTTTTCCTGGGGTTCATCGGGTGCCGCTATAGACCAACCGTAAAGGGATGTCTGGTGCTCGCTGCAGCCTGGATTTTACTACTAAAATCAACAACTTTAATAAATCTCTTTTTTTTGGGGTTTTCCAGGGCTGGGGTTTGACAGCAAAGCCAGAATCTCTATAATGCGCCTTCTCGGTTAAGGGGTGATTAGCTCAGCTGGGAGAGCATCTGCCTTACAAGCAGAGGGTCGGCGGTTCGATCCCGTCATCACCCACCACTTTCCACCGGGGAGTAACTGCCGTGGACCGGTAGTTCAGTTGGTTAGAATGCCGGCCTGTCACGCCGGAGGTCGCGGGTTCGAGTCCCGTCCGGTCCGCCATATACAAAGTAAATATTCGGCCTCCCCATCCCCAAGGTTACTGGGTTAGCGTCGATCTGAAGTCCCGCGTGAGAGGATAGAGCCACATATCTTTGATCGGAACACTCTGCTTGCCTGCCGGTCCCAGTTTC